>WJLX01000116.1 GCA_014728225.1 Candidatus Coatesbacteria bacterium
CGGCCGACCCCAACCGCCCGTTGTCATACCGTCTGACCCTCACGAATCGAAGACAAACGAGGGCCGGCGTGTGTTTTTGCCCGAAGACCTCCCGCCACGGGAGGTCTTCGGTATGCAAAAACCATGACGGCCCGGCAGGCGGGATTTAAACCCCCGCCGCTCAACGTATGCCTCTCGCTAGAAATCCGTCGCGCTGGTGAAGTGGAAGTCATTGATCTTGACCGGCGGCACCCGGATGGCCGAGAAGTCGCCGGTGATCAGCTCGGTGTCGGCGCCGATGGCTTCCATTCGGCTGAAGGCCCGCACCATCGACTCGGTGAAGCGCAGGTTCTTGACCGGGCGCGAGATCTTGCCGTCCTCGATCAGGAAGGTTCCGTCCCGGGTCATCCCGGTGAAGACCAGCTCGAGGGGGTTGAGGAAGGGGTTGATGTAGTGGAAGTGGGTGACGAGCAATCCGCGCTTCGTCGAGGTGATCATCTCCTCGAGGGTGCTCGAGCCGGGGGCCATGAACAGGTTCAGCGGGATGGAGCCGAAGGTGGCTCCGGCGGGCAGGCCGTGGCCCGTCGACTCGCCGTCGACCAGCTTGGCGCTCACCAGATCGTGCACGACGTTCTTGAAGACGCCGTTCTCGACCAGAACCACCCGCTGCTTGGGCATCCCCTGGAAATCGAAGGGGGTGGGTTTGCCCGCGGGATCGTGGGCGTCATCGACGAGGGTGAAGTTATCGCCGAAGATCTTCTGGCCCAGCTTCTGGGCGGCGATCGAACGCCCCTCGGCGTAGGCCAGGCCGTTGAAGGCCATGAAGGAAATGGTCCGGATCAGGTCGGCGACCCCGTGGGGCTCGACGACGATGTCGTAGGCCCCGGGCTCCAGCTCACTGGGATGTTGGCCACGGAAGGCCTTGTCCACGGCGCGACGTCCGACGGCGGCGGCGTCGAGCTTGCCGGCGTCCTTGTCGTCGGCGGCGGCGAAACCCGCCGAAGTCTCACTGAGAATGGTGGTGTTGACCGCGGCGTGGGTGTAGCTGTGGTAGGCCCGCAGCCCATGGGAGTTGGCCAGGCCGAACTCGCCGGTGGTCGTGGAGTAGGCGCCCGAGGCGTCGAAGCCGTGCTCGTCGGCGGCGGCGATGATCCGCCCGACAGCGGCGGCCCGCTCCAGGGGCTCGCAGCGGTGGGTCCGCTCGACGAAGGCCTCGACCTCCGGATACTCCCGGGGTCCGGGCATCCCCGGGTAGCGTTCGCTCTTGGGGATCAGGCGTGAAGCGGCAACGGCATCCTCGACGGCGCGCTCCAGCCCCTCCGAAGACAGGTCGTTGGTCGTCGCCAGGCCGATGCGGCTGTCGTCGGTAACGGCGCGCACGGTCAGCGCGACCTCGTCCTTGTTGATGCTCTGATGGATGTAGGAGTTGGCGAAGCGGGTGAGGTTGGTCGAGTTCGAGAACAGGGTGGCCTCGAGCTCGTCGGCGCCACCGTGGGAGACGACGCGCTCCATCAGTGCCAGCGCTTTGTCCTTGCCGATCATCATTTGGCAACACCTACCTTGACGCCGCGGAAGCGGGCCGGCGGGGTTCCGTGGCTGATGCGCATCACCTGCATCGGCTCGCCCTTGCCGCAGTTGGGGGTGCCCCAGAGCTTCCAGCTCGCTGCGTTGCCGATACCGTCGCAGGAGCCCCAGAAGCGCGGGGTCTTGTCGGCGTAGAAGATGTTCTTGACCACGGCGCCCAGCTTGCCGTTCTCGATCCGCCGGGCGTACTCGACGCCGAACTGGAAGTTGAGCCGCTTGTCGTCGATCGACCAGCTCTTGTTGGTCACCAGGTAATAGCCCTTGTCGACACCGGCGATCAGCTCCTCGGGTGAGTGCTCGCCCGGCTCCAGACAGATGTTGGTCATCCGGCAGATGGGGAAGTCGCTCCAGCTCTGCGCCCGGGCGGCGCCGTGGGAGCGCCCGCCGTAGACGTGCGCCGTGTCCCTGGTCGACAGGTAGTCGCAGAAGACGCCGTCCTTGACAACGTAGAACTTCTGCGCCGGGACGCCCTCGTCGTCGAAGGCGCAGTAGCCCAGGGAGTGGGGGATGCTGGCGTCGGCGTAGATATTGACCAGGGGCGAGCCGTAGATGAAACTGCCGCGCTTGTCCGTGGTCAGGAAGCTGGTGCCGGCGAAGCTGGCCTCCTGGCCCAGCACCCGGTCGAGCTCGACGGCGTGGCCGCAGCTCTCGTGGATCTGCAGCATCATCTGCGAGCCGTCGATGACCAGGTCCGCCTCGCCCTCGTCGGGCTCATCGGCGTCCAGCAGCTCCAGGACCTCCTTGGCGCACCGGGGCGCGTTCTCGACCAGCTTCATCTCCAGAACGTGCTCCCAGCCGCGGGACTGGTGGAAGCCGCGGGCCGAGTCCGGGTAGCTGCGGCGTTGCATCTCGTTGCCGCGTACCGCCGTACAACTGATCCCGGCGCCGCATTCGACCTTGCGCTGCTCGATCTCCGAACCGATCGAACTGACGAATACCTTGTGCGTCTCTCTGGCGTGAATAAAACCCTCAGCGATCTTGATCTCGTCGGCGATGCGCAGGGCCTCGGTGGCCTCCAGCAACAGGTCGACCTTCTTGTCGAGGGGGACGTCGAAGGGCTGGATCTCGTAGGGCGCCGGCCAGTAACCGACGTAGGCCTCGAGCTCATCGAGGATCAGCCCGCCGCGCTGCACCGTGGACGCCGCCTTGGCGATTCCCAGGGCCCGGGCCGCCGTGCGGCGCAGCTCCTCGGGCGTCAGCAGGTTCGTCGAGGCGAAGCCGTAGGCTCCATCCCAGACCACCCGCACGCCGACGCCGCGGTCACGGCCGCGGTCCGCGTTGTTGACCGCGCCGTTCTTGACCGAGACGTCCTCGGTGCGCAGGTCCTGGTAACGGGCCTCCGCGTACGGGGCGCCGAAGCGGACCGCATGGTCCACCGCGACCTTCAACAGGGCCTTGATCAAGGCGCCTCCTTTCCGTGGGATGATGATTGCCAAACCGCCGCCGATGATAGGACGGCGGACGGGGGTTGTCAATGATAGAGTATCTTAGAGATACATAAAAGGCCGACACACCGTCGACCCTGGATGGGCTGGTCTGGGGGAACCCGGGGCGGCTTCGCTAAGCCGTGTGCTCGATAGACGCCCCTATAATCTTGCTTCTTAGCTCGTTACGCCATTGATGTCTTAGCAGTTTTTCGTGCTGCAACCTGCCGACAACAATCCCGGGGTGAACGTTAATCATACCCGCAAACGCTCTGATCTCGGTAGCTGAGTAATACTCGGTCTGCTCGGTGAACGAACTGTACTCCTCCGGCGGGATCAAGGTGTCGGCGGCAAACCGATCCGCTTCGTGTTCCAACTCCGCGGAGTGCGAGACCTCCTGTTCGAAATCCAGATAGGTCTCCCGGGACTGATGAAGCACCAAATGCCCCAGCTCATGCAACAGGCTGAACCATAAAATATCAGCCCAGCGATAACGCAGCGAGAGCATGACGATTCTCTTCGCGGATGACAGGGCAAATGTCGCCCCCTGGACGTAGGTTTTCGGTAGGTGGGGGACGATCACCAGCACAACGCCGACCTCGGCCAGTAGCTCTTTTAACTGTGGTAAGAAAGAGTCGGGAGTTTGTCTGGAGAGGGGGGGCAGCTTGGGTATCAGACGCTCCAGCTTGCGCTTATTGTATGACGGTGTATCAACTCCTTCGGCTTGCAATACTCCCAGTTGAAGCCAGGCGGCGGTCGCCTCAGCTGAGCGTTTCCCTCCCGATGCGCCAAGGCGGAAAGCCGGCGCATAGCGGTCGATTGAAGATACCAGCATCAGTGAGCTGACATTGAAGAAACGGCGCAGGGCCTTGACTTTGTCTATCGCCCTGGTCACCTTATCAAGCACTCCGCGCTTGAGCAGTTCGGCATAGCAGAAGCGTGTAATGAGCTTTTGTTCCTGTTCAAGCTGTGCTCTTTCCGCATTCCGTGCGAGAACGAGACGATACTCATCTTCGAGCCTCAACCATATGTGAGCGGGCACGCCGACGACATCTTCCAGTTGAAGAGCAGTCTGCGGAGTAATTGCCTTCTTGCCGTTGAATATCTGGCTCAGTTTGGGTGCCGGTCGTTCGAGGCGCTGCGACAACTCCTTCTTCGTCCAACCCAGCTCTTCCAGGACCTCTTCGAGGTACTCGCCGGGCGGGACAGCCAAATCGGAATGCAGCTCATTGCTAATCCCCATAATGCTTGCTCACCTCCTCGATACGGACGATCTCTAGTCCTTCTCCCTGCAAAGTGAAAACAAGACGATAGCGGCCGATCAGGGTTATGGCCCACTGGCCTTGTCGATCACCCTTGAGTTGATGGCAGTGGAGAACCGGCATCCTTTTCAACTCTTCGATGTCCTTGGCGACCTTAATGATATTGATGCGTAAGACATACCTTCCGGCAGCCTTCTCTCCATAGGCACGTATTGCTTTTTTTGATTGCTGGTATTGTTTTTGAAGTTTCTTCGTCCTGAACTCTACCTGCACTTCATAAGCCTCCTTTGCTTGTTTGCTCAATCTTATACTGCCATCATAATGTAAAACTCCCGACCTGTCAAGAATGTTTTACCCAAAGGGTAAATTATATCCTGCGCCCAGTTGTTGGTTGCCCCGTCGTTAACAGCATCGGCGGTGGCGCGGTTCTTGCCCGAGGTTTTCGCTCCCCGAAAACCTCGGCTCGCAAGAACCGTGACGCCGCCGGGGGCGGAGACACAGCGCACCCGCCGGACCCGGCACGGTTCTTGCATTCGCGGCGGACCTGTCGGTCCGCCGCGGCAAGAACGCGCGCCGGGCCCGTCCCATGTCCGCGCGTGCACGGACGGTTGCCGGTGGTATGCAAAGGGGCCGCCCCGCGGGTCGGCCCCTTTTTGGGGTGGGTTCGCAGCTGGGGCGTTCGCCGGCGACTAGTGCCGGCGGTTCGTTACAGCGGTTAGTCCTCGAAGCTGGGCCAGTCGTCGTCGGACATCGAGCCCTCGAGGTAGTCGTGGATGCCCCGGGCGGCCACCTTACCGGCGCCCATGGCTTCGATGACGGTGGCGGCGCCGGTGACGATGTCCCCGCCGGCGAAGACGCCGGGGATGCTGGTGCGCCCGGCCTGGTCGGCCTTGATGTTGCCCCATTTGTTGACCCTGAGCTCCGGGGTGGCGTCGGGCAGCAGGGGGTTTGGTCCGTTGCCGATGGCCACGATGAAGCAATCGATGTCGAGGACGAATTCGGAGCCCTCGATGGGCACGGGGCGGCGGCGGCCCGAGGAGTCGGGTTCGCCGAGCTCCATCTTGATGCACTTGAGGCCCTTGACCCAGCCCTTGTCGTCTCCGAGGATGGCGATCGGGTTCTGCAGGAGGCGGAAATCGACGCCCTCTTCCTTGGCGTGCTCCATCTCCTCGTCGCGGGCGGGCATCTGTTCCCAGGAGCGGCGGTAGACGATGTAGACGTTGTCGGCGCCGAGGCGCAGGGCGGTGCGGGCCGAGTCCATGGCCACGTTACCGCCGCCGACGACGGCGGTGTTGGTGCCGACCCAGGTCGGGGTGTCGTAGTGGTCGGGATCGTAGGCGCGCATCAGGTTGGCCCGGGTGAGGAACTCATTGGCGGAGTAGACGCCGTTGAGGTTCTCGCCCTCGATCTTCATGAACCAGGGCAGCCCGGCGCCGGTGCCGATGTAGAAGGCTTCGAAGTCTTCCTCTTCGCGCATCTCGGCCAGTGTCCAGACGTTGCCGATAACCATGTTGTAGTGGAAGTGGACGCCCAGCTTCTCGAGGTAGCGGGTCTCGCGATCGAGGATGGCTTTGGGCAGGCGGAACTCGGGGATGCCGTAGCGCAGCACGCCGCCGGAGGCGTGGAAGGCCTCGTAGACGTGGACCTCATAGCCCAGCAGGGCCAGGTCTCCGGCGCAGGTCATCCCGCCGGGGCCGCAGCCGATGACGGCGACCTTGTGGCCGTTGGGCGGGGCGGTCTGGGGGATCGGTGGTTCACCCTGTTCGGCCTCCCAGTCGGCGACGAAGCGCTCGAGGCGGCCGATGGCCACGGGTTGGCCCTTCTTGCTGCGGACGCAGAGCTCCTCGCACTGGGTTTCCTGGGGGCAGACGCGGCCGCAGACCGCGGGCAGGGCGTTGGTTTTCTTGATGGTGCTGACAGCGGTCTGGAAGTCGTTCTCCTGGACGGCCTTGATGAACCCTGGGATATCGATCTCGACGGGGCAGCCCTTGACGCAGGGAGCGGTCTTGCACTGCAGACAGCGCCAGGCTTCCTTGACGGCCATCTCGGCGGTGTAGCCGTAGGGGACTTCCTTGAAGTTGCGGGCGCGCTCCTCGGGCTCCTGCTCGGGCATGGGCGTCTTATCGAGCTGCTTGACGCCGGCGAGTTTGCGTTGTTTGCGTTCCTCGTCGGTCATTTTCCGGCCTCCTCCTTGAGGTAACGCTCGAGGGCGCATTGCTCTTCCTCGACGTAGCGGCGTTGCCGCGCCATCATCTCGTTGAAGTCGATCTCTTCACCGCGCATCTCGGGGCCGTCGACGCAGGCGAACTTGACCTCGTCGCCGACGCTGACCCGGCAGGAACCGCACATCCCGGTGCCGTCGACCATGATCGTGTTGAGGCTGACGTAGCAGGGGACGCCGTAGGGTTTGACGAGGTCGCGGCAGACTTTCATCATGATCGGCGGACCGATGGCCAGCACCAGGTCGTAGTCGGTGGATTCGTCGAGGACCTGCGTGAGGACGTCGGAGACGAAGCCGTGGTGCCCGTAGGAGCCGTCGTCGGTGCAGATGTGCAGCTTGTCCGAGGCCTGGCGGATCTCGTCCTCGAGGATCAGGATGTCCTTGGAGCGGGCGCCGATGATGCTGGTGACCTCGAGGCCGGCGTCGTGGAATTCGCGCACCTTGGGCAGCAGCGGCGCGTTGCCGATCCCGCCGCCGACGCCGATCACGCGGCCGTGCCCGCCGTCGGTCATCTCGTTGTGATAGGCGCCCAGGGGGCCGATGAAGTCGATCAGCTCGTCGCCCTCTTTGAGCTTACCGAGCTGGATGGTGGTCTTGCCCACCTCCTCGAAGATGATAGTCACGGTGCCGGCCTCGGCGTCGTGATCGACCATCGTCAAGGGGATGCGCTCGCCGGTCTCGTCGATGCGCAACATGATGAACTGACCGGGTTTGATTTTACGGGCCACCAGCGGCGCCTCGATGACGTAGCGCTTGATGTCCGGTCCCAGGACCTCGGTACTGACGATCTTGAACAAGGTCTACCCCCGGGGGTTGGGTTGGTGGAAGTCCGGCGACGGGACCTAGGTGGGGTCCTCGCCGAAGATGATCTCGATCTCGCGGATGGCCGACTCCTCGGAGTCACTGCCGTGGACGGTGTTGCGGCGGATGGTCTCGCCGTAGGCGAAGCGGATGGTTCCCGGGGCGGCCTCGTTGGGGTCTGTGTCTCCCATCACGCGGCGGGAGCGGCGGATGGCGCCGACGCCCTCCAGGATCCCGGCGACGATGGGCCCCGAGGTGATGTAGGTGATCAGTTCGTTGTAGAAGGGCCGCTCGTGGTGGACAGCGTAGAACACCTCGGCCAGCTCCCGGCTCATGGTCATCATCTTCAGGGCGGTGATGTGCAGACCGGCCTTCTCGAAGGAGGCCAGGCACTCACCGACGAGATTGCGCGCCACGCCGTCGGGCTTGATCAGGATCAGGGTCCGGTGCACGGGATCCTCCAGTGCGGGGCGGGAGCCCGCCGGAACGGCGGCCCCGGAGATTATCGACTTACGTGCGTTGCGATGGAGGCGGGGCAAGCTCGACGGCGGCCGGGTCGCCCGGACCGTCAAAGGACGCCCCCGTGGCGGCGGGCGTCGTTTTCGCCGGGAAGCCCATTGCCGCGGCATCGTCGTCGGGGTTGTGCAGGGCGTGGAGGCCCGTGGGCACCTCCCCGCGAATGTGCGGCTATTCTAACATCCACCGCGGCCGTCGGCAACGGAGCCCCTTCTTGGCGGTTTCACCAGCCGCGGCCGTCGGCAACGGAGCCCCTTCTTGGCGGCTTCGCCAGCCGCGGCCGTCGGCAACGGAGCCCCTTCTTGGCGGCTTCGCCAGCCGCGGCCGTCGGCCATGCAACTGCGGCGAACCCCTAGAGGGTCGGACTGATGAAACCGTCGCGGCGGCGATGCTCCTCCAGAGCCGCCCGGCCCTCCTCGTAACCCATCTTGAGTGCCCGCTCGTTGAGCCGCAGGAAGCGCCGGGGCAGGTTCTCCTCGACGGCGGTCTCCAGGGCCTTGCGCTCGATGATTTCGGTCACCGCGACCATATAGGCCAGGGCCATGATATTGGCGACGACGGGATTGCCCAGCTTGTCGCGGCAGGCGAAGGTGAAGGGCAGGCTGTAGAAATCATCGGTGGGGCGCTCGTTGACGTAGCTGGAATCGACGATCAGCGTGCCCTCGGGCTTGAGGTCCGGGAAGTATTTGTCGCAGGAGTCCTGATTGAGAGCCACCAACACGTCGATGCGCTGGGGCTTGAGATTGTTGATCGGCTCGTCGGCGATGCAGACCTGGCTGCGGGCCGAGCCGCCGCGGGCCTCGGGACCGTAGCTTTGGGTCTGGAGGACGATCTTGTCCTCGTAGACACCGGCGGCCAGGGCCAGGATGCGACCCGAGGTCATCAGCCCCTGACCGCCCGAACCGGCGAAACGGATGACGGTCATCTGGGTGCCGTGGGTGATGGTGCCGTTGCCGTACATGAAGGTCTCCTCTTCCTGAAACGCTTACTCGGCGGAACCGACGCGGCGCTGAAGGTCGGCATAGACAGCGCTGAACTCGGGTCGCTCGTCGTCGACGAACAGGCCGGTGAGGAACTGGCCTTCCTCGAGCTCGTGGGCCGGATCGGCGGCTTTCTTCTTCTCGTAACCCGCCAGGGGAACGGAAAGCTCCTTCTCCCGGCGCATCATCTCGACGGGGCCCTTGAAGCCGTTGCGCCGTCCGGCGGTGGTGTAGCAGTGGCTGACCACCTCGACGACGCTGAAGCCCGGCTTCTCGATGGCCCGGGTGAAATACTTGGTCATCTGGGCGGCGTGGTAGCTGGTGGTGCGGGCCACGTAGGTCGCCCCGGCTCCCCGGGAGAGTTCGCAGATGTCGAAGGGCGGCTCGACCATGCCGTAGGGCGCCGTGGTGGCCTTCATCCCGGGATGGGTAGTCGGCGAATACTGGCCGCCGGTCATGCCGTAGATGTTGTTGTTGGCGATGACCGCCGTGATGTCCAGGTTGCGTCGGGCGGTGTGGATGAAGTGGTTGCCGCCGATGGCCGTGGCGTCACCGTCGCCCATCGCCGCGATCACGTGGAGCTCGGGGTTGGCCAGCTTGATCCCCGTGGCGAAGGCCAGGGCGCGGCCGTGGGTGCCGTGGAGGGTGTTGAAATCGGCATAGACCGGCATCCGCCCCGTACAGCCGATGCCGGAGACCAGGACCACCTCGTCCTGGTCCAGACCGAGCTGATCGACGGCGCGGATCAGCGAGCCCATGATGATCCCCAGGCTGCACCCCGGGCACCAGACGCTGGGGAATTTCTTCCTGGTTCGCAGGTAGGACAGGGTCTGTGCTTTGCGAGGCATGGAATCGGCTCCGCTGTTATCCCGACGGCGGTCCTGACGCGAGGCGCACGGTTCGGGGTTGGCTGAAATGTCACTGCACGCACGGGGTTCGGTGGCGGCCTTGAGGGCTCCCGCCGGCGGGCTAGATGATCAACTGATCGTCGTCGTCCTTCAAGTCCAGGCTGTGGGCGATGATCTGCTCGGCCACCCGGTAGGGGTTGAACAGCTCACCGTCGATGCGGTTGATGGGGAAGACGTTGGCCCGTCCGCGGTTGACCCGCTCGACCTCCCGGCCGATCTGGCCCATGTTCAGTTCGGGGACGACGACGAGGTCGGCCTGGTCGCAGACCTCGTCGATGGTCTTGACGGGCAGGGGCCAGAGGGTCTTGAGGCGCAGCATGCCGCAGCGGATACCCTCCTGGCGCACGGCGTAGAGGGTGCGCTTGCAGACCCGGGCGGTGCAGCCGTAGGCGATGATGACCACTTCGGCGTCTTCGAGATAGATACTCTCGGTCAGGCAGACGTCGTCGGCGTGGAGCAGTTTGGTGCCCAGGTGGGTGAGCATCTTCTCGCTCTCGTCGGTCCGGCTGGTGGGGAAGCCGCTCTCGTCGTGGGTCAGCCCGGTGACGTGGTAGCGGTAGCCGCGGCCGAAGGGTATCAGCGGGGCGAAGTTGTGGACGCCGAAGTCGTAGGGCTTGTACCAGTCGGGGGGGATCTCGGCGACCTCCTCCCGGGCGATCACGGGCAGATCGCCGGGCAGGGGCAGCTCGATGACCTCGTGCATGTGGCCGATGGTCTCGTCGGAGAGCAGCACCACGGGGGTGCGGTACTTCTCGGACAGGTTGAAGGCCTCGATGGTCAGCAGGAAGCACTCCTGGACCGAGTCCGGCGAGAGGACGATGATCGGATGGTCGCCGTGGGTGCCCCAGCGGGCCTGCATGACGTCGGCCTGGGAGACCTTGGTGGGCAGACCGGTGGAGGGTCCGCCGCGCATGACGTCGGCGATGACGCAGGGGATCTCGGTGATGGCGGCGTAGCCCAGGTTCTCCTGCATCAGGGAAAAGCCGGGTCCCGAGGTGGCGGTCATCGACTTGGCGCCGGCGATGGAGGCGCCGATGATCGAAGCCATCGAGGCGATCTCGTCCTCCATCTGGATGAAGGTTCCGCCGCGCTTGGGCAGCTCCCGGGACATCAGCTCGGCGATCTCCGTAGACGGGGTGATCGGGTAGCCGCCGAAGAAGTTGCAACCGGCGTAGAGCGCGCCGTGGGCCACGGCCTCGTTGCCCGAGGTGAACAGCAGACGCTCGTTGTTAGCCTTGGTCTTCTTGTTGGCCACGGTCGGACTCCTTGTCGGCGTTGGCGGCTTCTTTCTTCTCGTCGGGGTCGGGTTTCCCGTCGGCCGGGGGACTGTCGGCCGCGCCATCCTCGGCGGGTTTGCGCTCCTTGTCCTTCCCGCCCTGCTTAGCCTTCTCCTTGGGCTTGACCGAGACGGCGAAGTCGGGGCAGAGCTGCTCGCACAATCGGCACTGGATGCAGCGCTGCGGGTGGGCGACGTAGGCCTTGCCGTGGTGGCTTAGGGCCAGAACGTCCTTGGGGCAGAAGCTGACGCAGATGCCGCAGCCCTTGCACCACTCTTCGAAAACGCGAACGGGACGGGTCTCCAGTTCCTGTTTGGTCATCTCAACCCTTCCGGCGGTAGCCGAACTCGCGCAGGGCGTTCTCGTCCTTGCGCCACTTCGGTTTGACCTTGACACGCAGGTCCAGATAGACTTTGGTGTCCAGCAGCTTTTCCAGGCGCTTGCGGGCCTGGAAGCCGATCTTGCGCAACTGCGCCCCGCCACGGCCGACGACGATGCCGACCTGGCTGGCCCGCTCGACGTAGAGCCGGGCGGAGATGTAGGTCAGCTCGGGGCTGCGGGGCTTGAAGTTCTCGATAACGGCCTCCAGGGCGTAGGGCACCTCCTGGTGCAGCAGCCCCAGGGCGGCCTCGCGGATGAACTCGGCGGCCAGCTCGCGCAGGGGTTCGGCGGTGACCTGCTCGGCGTCGTAATACAGCGGCCCCGCGGGCATCAGCTCGGCCAAGCGCTTGACGAACTCGGCCAGGCCGCTGCCGGTCAGGGCGCTGGTGAACAGGTAGCCGCCGCCTTCGAGCTCGGGCAGGCCGCTGGGCGGTGCGGCGCCGGCGGCGAGGAGATCCGCCTTGTTGAGCAGGCCCAGGGCCGGCTTGCCGGCTTCACGGACGGTCTCCAGCAGCTCGAGATCGACGGGTCGCAGGTCACCGGCGTCGAGAATGACCACGACGGCGTCGGCCTGGGCCACGGCACCCTTGGCCGTCTGGACCAGGTAACGGCCCAGGTTGTCCTTGGGAACGTGGTAGCCCGGGGTGTCGATGAACACGAGCTGATAGCTCTGGGTGGTGAGGATGCCGCGCAGCCGGCGACGGGTGGTCTGGGGCTTGGGATTGGTGGGGGCGACCCGCTCGCCCAACAGGGCGTTGAGCAGGGTGGATTTGCCAACGTTCGGCCGACCCAGCAAAGCGGCGAAGCCGCTGCGGAAGACGTCGGAGGGCGCCTGTTCACCTGGGGCTGGAGCCTGTTCCATGCCTGATAGCCGGCAGCGCCGTAGGGATGCGCGGGCGTTGGACGCCCGCGTTGCGGAGGCGGGGCGGTTAAAATAAAGGAACGGCGGGGTACCCACCGGCTGTCCGACGGGTTCCCGTGCCGCGCTGGGGCCGAGCCTGAGCAAGACGCTTCGCCCGGTTGTTATGCCTGCCTTCCGGCCTGACTTTTCGGTTTGGACAATAGCAGCGAAAAGGTCGTCGCAGTGGAGGGGGCGGCGAGTGCGCCGGACGCGCATCACCTTCGGTGTAATCCGCCGGTTCAATCCGCCGGTTCAATCCGCCGGTTTAATCCGCCCCGTCCCGCTGGTTCGGTAGGCGCCAAACCGCCGGGAAGTGTAGCATCACGCCTTGTTTTAGTCAACCCGGAGCGGGATTGACTGGACGACGGCCGCAGTGTAGAGTTGCCGAGACCCCGCTCGCCCGGAGCCGTCGATGAGCGACTATCCACCCAGTGTCGACACCGTGCGCCGCCGCCTGCTCGGGCGCCTCGGTCACCTCGCCGACCAATTGAGACCCGGTTTCCTTACCGGGGTGTGCCGCTTATCACTGCGTCCGGGCGCCGTGGACGAGATCGCCGCCGCCGCTGAGTCCTGGTGCCGCGCCTTCATCGAAGATCCCGCCGACGACGAACTCACCCCCCTGCTGGAGCTGTCGGCCGCCGAGCTTTACGGCTCGGGCGTCGACGACTGGCACCCCGCCGCCGACCCCCCGGCGGCCCTGGCGCGCCGCCTGCGCGAAACCGGCGCCCGACGGGTCTGGCTCTGCCGCGGCCAGACGCTGACCCTGAGCGACGGCCGCCGCCTGGTCGAGGTGCTGTCCGCGGCGGGGCTCGAAGCCCGACCCTACGGCACCACCAACCGCTGCCGACCGGCCGAGATCCGCGCCGGTTTCCAGCGCGGCGACGCCCTGCTCTGGGCCGCCGCCGGCGACTTCGCCCTGGGCGGCTTCGTCCACCACCCCGACCCCGGCGAACTCGCCGCCCTGGCCGCCGAACTGCAGGCGCCTCTCGGTCTGCTCTACGACGCCTGGAAGCACCCGCTACCCGGCATCGTCGACGCCCCGACGGCCCTCAATCCGGCCGCCGGGCCCGGCCTGATCAGCGGCTGCGCGGCCCCGCCGCCGGAGACGACCGACCTGCGCCGCCTGTTCATCCACCTCAGACAGCGCCTCGCCGACCTGGAGATGCCGTGAACGATTTCCTGCTCCAGTTGCTGTTCCTGGTGATCATCATCAACCCGGTCAGCCAGGTGATGCTGATCGTCGGCATCGCCGACGAGCACCCGGAACGCGATGTCTCGCGGTTGATCTACTTCGGCAATCTATGGGCCTTCCTGATTACCGCCCTGATAGCCGTCTCCGGAGCCTTTCTCTTTCGCAGCATCTTCCAGGTGGAACTGGCCACCCTGCGCCTGGTCGGAGGGTTGATCCTGGCCGGCATCGGTTACAACCGCATCTCCAAGGGCGTCACCTTCCAGATGTCCAAAGAGCAAAGCCTGCGCGAGGTCGGCGTCGTTCCCTTCGCCGTACCCATGGTCGTCGGTCCGGCCGCCTTCTCCCACGCCGTCACCGTCTCCGCTGAGTTCGGGACCTGGATCGCTCTGGCCGTGGTCTTCGCCGCACTGGCCCTCAACCTCGGCCTGATGCGCCTGACCCTGTTGCTCAAGCGCTGGATCAGCCGCAACGTCGTCAGCGTCAGCATCCGCCTCTCCGGTCTGGTGACGATGACCGTCGGTTTGCAGATGGTCTACGAATCCGTTGTCCAACTGGTGAAAATGGCCCGCTAGGGTTGCCTAAGCCCCTTGTTTTAGCTAAAATATAGAATGGTAGCATTCATTGACGCCCCCGATCCTTCTCCGGCCGTTTTAGGGACGGCAACCCGGCCATCGAGCGACGCCCGACAAGCACACACGAATCGCAACCTGTTAAGCGTGCCCGGAACGGTCGTCTCTCGTCTCCCTGGAGGACCAGATGCTCGAGGGTTCACTCAGCTCCATCGCCCTGGGCTCCGTGTTCCAGCACATCATCGATCAGGGCCTCACCGGCCGCCTGACCATCGAGGCGCCCGACGAGACGCTGAACTACTATTTCGACCGCGGCAAACTGCTCAACGCCACCGAAGACCCCGAAGAAAACGACTCCCGGGGCCTCTTCGACCGCATCAAAGGCTCCTTTCACTTCGACAGCGCCCAGGACGTCGACGTCAAGAACAAAGCCGAGCTGAGCACCTTCCGCTGGGTGATGGATCGCGCCGGTGAAACCACCAACGTCCGGGCCATGCAGTGGGTCCTGCTCTCGCCCTTCGCCATCCCCGTGAACACCGCCGTACCGATCGCCGAACTCAACGACGAGGAGATGCAGATCTCCGCCCTGATCGATGACGAACGCACCATCGCCGACATCATCAAGGTCTCACCCCGCGACGAACTCAGCACCCTGCGCATCCTCTTCGGCTTCACCGTTGCCAACACCATCCGCCTGATCCGCACCTTCGAGGTCGTACGCATCCTCTGCGGGATAATCGACGATTTCGTCACCGCCCTGGGCGGAACACGGATGACCGTCAACGGGGCCGAACGGATGTTCGGCAAGGTCTTGAGCGAAATGATCGTCGTCCACCCCCAACTCGAGTACCTTGAACTCGGCGGCAGCGAAGAAGCCCTCGGCCGCCTGCGCAGCCAGTTCAACCGCGCCGCCGTGGCGATGAAGATCATGGGCGACCTCCTCGAACGCTATTACAAGGCGATCATCGTCTTCCTCGACCCGCGCAAAGTCGAGGACATCCTGCGCAATATCGCCGATAACTACTTCTCCAAGCACCGCAGCCTGGTCAGCGAACTGCGACTCGACGACATGCTCGACCACATTATCAGCGAAAGCACTGAACGCGACCGCGAACAGCTCTGGGCCGATATCGACATGGCAGAGAACCGCAGCACGCTGATCCGCTGGAGCTAGACCCAAGCGACAGCCCGAGCTGAGCGGATTATGGGGAAGGAAGTCCAAACCAGCAGTCAATCCCAACCGGCCGAGGGCCGGTTGTTCTGTTAACCTCGCCCGGGCCGACCGTTGAAAAATACCGGCCGCCGACGAGCCTACCGCCGACGACAGGCCGGAACCGGCACGGTTTTTGCGGAGGCGAACCGTTGCCCGTGCTCCAAGGGTCGCCGAGATGCAAAAACCGTGCCGGTTCCGGCCGCCGAGCCCCCGGGACGGGCCAAACCGCCGTTGACCTTTTTCAACGGTCGGCCGACCCGGACCCACCCGCCCGTCTGCAAAAAAAGGGAACGACACCACGATGACCCCGACCGACCCATCCCGCCTCAGCGGCCCCCTCAATCAGGCCGAGCTGCGCCGCCTGCTGACCGCCGAGCCGCCCCTGGTCGAGGGTCTCCTCGATCCCGAGCGTCAACTGACCCCCAACGGCGTCGACCTCTCCATCACCGAGGTCGCTTGGCCGGCCGACGACGCGCCCGCCGTACTGGACTTCACCAACGCCGAGCGGCGCCTGCCCACCGGCGAGATCATCCCCTGGCGCGAGGACCGCCTGCTGCTGCCGCCGGGACCCTACCTCGTACGCTACGCCGAGCGGGTCAACCTGCCCGACGACGTCATCGCCCTGGGCAAGCCGCGCTCCAGCCTCTTCCGCTGCGGGGCCGAGCTGGTCAGCGCCGTCTGGGACGCCGGCTACTCCGGCCGCGGCCAGGGCCTGCTCATCGTTCACTACCCCGGCGGTCTGATCCTGACCCGACGGGCCCGGGTGCTGCAACTGGTCTTCTTCCGCCTGACCGGCCGAACAACGGGCTACGACGGTGAATATCAGAACGAGGATTCCTCGCACGCATAAACGGTGTAGACAACATCGTGAGCGATCAGCACTTCCAGCCCCACACCTCGCGCACTCTGCGCGTTTTGCTCATCGTCGCCGGTGCGCTCAGCCTGGGCCTGGGCATCCTCGGCGTTTTCCTGCCCGTTTTACCCACCACCCCCTTCCTGCTGCTCAGCGCGGCCTGTTGGCTGCAATCCTCACGCCGCCTCTACGATTGGCTGCTCAACACCCGCTTCCCCGGCAACTACATCCGCGACTGGCGCGCCGGTCGCGGCCTGCCCCGGGCGCTCAAGTGGAGCATGCTGGCCCTGCTCGTCATCACCATCGGCATTTCCGGCGTCTTCTTTGTCGAGGCCCTCTGGGCGCGGATCCTCCTCGGCGTGGTCCTCGTCGCCGTCGGGACCCACATCGTGTGCCTGCCCACGCGCCGCTCCGATCCGCCTCCCAGCCCCGGCGATACCGTCAAAGCGACCGACATAGCGACCGAGGATTAGCCCCTCACCGCCCGGCGGCGTCACGGTTCTTGCAGGCCGAGTTTGACGGGTCAAACTCGGCGCAAGAACCGCGCCCCCGCCTGGCGCCGAGCCGGCGCGGCCGCACCTTTTCCGGCGGAGGCTCGGCCGCTTATCGATGTCGTTCAAAAGGCGTATCGCCATTGGCTTCGATGCACTCATGGCGCTCAACCGCAGCCCCCACTCATCCAACACCGTTGACCCGAGAACTACGCGAACGAACAAAACCGGCGCCGCGGCGCCGGTTTTGTGAACAGCGGAACTGGTCGGGGCGAGAGGATTTGAACCTCCGGCTTCCTGCTCCCAAAGCAGGCGCGCTACCAAGCTGCGCCACGCCCCGTGGCTACTCGCAGAGGCTGACCCAGTTGGCCAGACCGCGCTCCCCGGGCTCGAACTCGACCTTGGCGCCGATGAAGACGCCCCTGTAGTGGGGTCCGGCCAGCTGGGAGCGGTGAAAGAAGAACTCACCCAAGGGCCGAGTGATACGCCGGGCTTCCCCGCCGTCGCACTCGGTGACCACGGGCTCCTCGCCGGCGGCCTCCATCAGGGGCCGGACGAAGGCGTAGCCCTTGTTCGCATCGTAATAGGTAACCACACCGAGCAGTTTCATGGCGGTTCCGGTAGTCCTTGGCGTCGTGGATCGCTTCCAGGGTGGGAATGATACGCCGGGGGTCGGCGACTGTCAAGGCGGCGGGGCGCTGTGGTACAATTATCATCCCGTTTTGGAGCAGCAAGGAGAGGCATGGATCAACGCACCACCAGGCACATCGCCCGCCTGGCGCGTCTCGGCCTGAGCGCCGAGGAGCTGGAGCGCTTCGGCGAGCAGTTGACCGATATCCTGGAGTACGTCGAAGCACTGAAGGCGGTGGACGTCGCGGGCGTCCCCCCCTTCAACGCCCTGGAGCCGCCCCGGGTTCCCCGGCGCCGGGACGAGGTGACCAACGCGCCCAGCGACCACGGCGAGCTGGAGCAGGCCCCGGAGGTTCGCGGGCGGCAGATCGCGGCGCCCAGCCCCCTGGCGGAGGTAGAGTGAGGGAACTCGTCGGCCGGCGCGCCTTGGTGATGGGCCTCGGATTATTCGGCGGCGGCGTCGGCCTGACCCGCTACCTGGCGGCCCACGGCGCCCGGGTGACGGTGACCGATCTCCGGCCGGCCGCGGAGCTCAAGCCCTCGCTGGAGCTGATCGCCGACCTGGACGTCGAGCTGCACCTGGGCGGCCACCTGGAGGAGGATTTCCGCTCCGCCGACGTCGTCTACGTCAACCCCGCCGTGCCGAAGAGCTCGCCGTATCTGGAGTTCGCCCGTGAAGCCGGTGTCGAGCTTTCCTCGGAGATCAACCTGTTTCTGGAGCGTTTCCGCGGACCGGTCCTCGGGGTGACGGGCTCCAACGGCAAGACAACGACGACGGAGATGCTGGGCGCCGTGGTGCGGGCCTACGACATGCGGGCCCTGGTCGGCGGCAACATGGGCGTCAGCCTGCTGGACCGGGTGGACGACTCTCGCCCCGAGCACCCGGCGGTACTCGAGCTGTCGAGCTTCCAGCTCGAGGATCTGGGCCTCGTCGGCTGGTCGCCGCACATCGCCGTGGTGACCAACCTGACGCCCAACCATCTGGACCGCCACGGCACCTTCGCCGCCTACATCGAGGCCAAGAGTCAGATCCTGCGTCACCAAACGCCGCGGGACGTCACCGTGCTCAATTGCGGGGACCCCCAGGTGGAGAAACTGGCCGAGTTGACGGCGGGAACGGTACTGCGCTTCGGCCTGGAGGACACGCCGGACTGCAACTTCTTCCTGCGCCGCAACCCCGACCGCCTGGCGCTGCGCTTCGGCCCGGCGGCGGAAGACTTCTTCTCCCTGGCGGAATTCGGCCTGCGCGGCGAGCACAACGTGGCCAACGCCCTGGCGGCGGCGGGGGCCGCCTACGCCTTCGGCATCCCGACGGAGATAATCGCCCGGGAGCTGGCCCGTTTCCGGGCCCTGCCCCACCGGCTGGAGCTGCTGGGCGAGGTCGGCGGCGTCGAGTACTACAACGATTCGATCGCCACCACGCCGGAATCGACCATCGCCGCCCTGCGCAGCTTCGCGGAGCCGCTCTGGCTGATCGCCGGGGGCTACGACAAGGGCACCAGCTTCCGCGAGCTGGGCCGGGAGATCGCCTTACGCGCCAGGGGCTGCCTGTTGATCGGCGCCACGGCGTCCTCGATCCGTCACGATGTCGAAGCGGGCCGGGAACGCCTCGTCGCCGACGGTTACACGCCGCGCCTGGAGACGATCGAGGAGCTCGGCGAGCTGGAGGCGGCCGTCGAATTCGCCCACGCCCGGGCCGTCACCGGCGAGATCGTCGTACTCTCCCCGGCCTGCGCCAGTTACGATCAGTTTCGCAACTTCGCCGAGCGCGGCGACGCCTTCCGCCGCCTGGTGGCCAAACTACCGCCGGCGGCGGCGAAGACACCGGACAAGCGGCTGCGTCGCAAGCGGCGTTGAGAAAGATGATTGAGACTTGACCCCGCCGGGAGGCGGGGTTATCATCTTCGCCGTTGATGAAACCGTAGACAGCGCAACCGCCGGAGGCAGCTATGGGCATCTTCGCACCGCTGGGCGAGAAGCAGATCACCCGGGCCATCGTCGATGAATGGGCCCGGTTCGTTCAGGAGTACGCCGACAGCGAGGTCATCATCGTCGGCAGCGGTCCGGCGGGGCTGATCTGCGCCCACGACCTGGCCCAGGCCGGGGTCAAGGTGCTGGTCATCGAACGCAACCCCCACCTGGGCGGCGGCTTCTGGACCGGCGGATACTTCATGACCCCGCTGACCTACCGCTCACCGGCCGAGAAGATCCTCGACGAGTTCGGCATCCGCCACAGCGAGGTCGAGCCCGGTCTCCACGTCTCGCCGGCGCCGCTCAACGTGGCCCGCTTCATCGGCGCGGCCTACGACGCCGGGGCCCGCTTCCTCAACTGCACCAGCGTCTTCGACATCGTCCTGCGCGGGCGCAAGCCGGGCACCGACGGCGACCTGTCCGACGCCCGCATGGGCGGCGTGGTCATCAACTGGACGGCCCTCGAGCACCTGCCCCGGGGGCTCAACACCCTGGACCCGGTCTGCCTGGAGGCCAAGGTGATCGTCGACGACACCGGTCACGAGGCCGGGGTGATGCACATGCTGGCCCGGCGCGACCTGCTGACCCTCAAAAAGGAGCAGCCGATGTGGATCGAGCGCTCCGAGGACGAGATCGTCGAGCACACCGGCGAGGTCTACCCCGGTCTGGTGGCCATCGGGATGAGCGTGGCCAGCTTCCACGGTCTGACCCGGATGGGGCCGACCTTCGGCGCCATGCTGCACTCGGGCCGCCGCGGGGCCGCGGTATGTCTGGAGCTGCTGGGCGGGGCCTGACCATCCGCTTCCGCTATCAACCAGGGAGCCGGCCTTCGAGCCGGCTCCCATTTCACTGCTTGGGGAAGGGAACTCCGGGATTTGGCTCCCGTCCGGACAATTACTATACTTAAGGGATTATCACCTAATTATGAACAAGCGTGAAGTATTCTCCTGAGGTAGTTTAGCGCGTTTTCGTCGTCGCGATGCTTGAATCTGAACCCCATCTCCCTGATAAACAGCCTGAAGTTGCGTTTGAAGCCGCCGTGGTAGGCTTTTAGCCGGCGCTTGGCCTAGCCCCGGAAGTTCTCGAGGCCGTTGATATGCACCTTGCCGTTGGCGAACTCATCCTGGTGCTTGACCCTCTTGTGGTGGAAGCCGTTGAGTGAGAGCTTGTTATAGGCCTTCCGGCCGTCGGAGTAGACGCTCGAGTCCAGCTCGACGTTCTCCAGGCGCGCGCCCAGCAGGTGCTTCTCGCTGCAGTTGGACGGTAGGCTGACGCGGACCTCGCCACCCCGCTCGAGCAGCCCGAAGACGGGGATCTTGCCGCCGCCCCTCCCCCGACCCCGCTTGCCCTTGTGATGGCCGCCGAAGTAGGACTCATCGACTTCTATGTGCTTGTCGAATGTGCCCTTCGAGCTTTTCCAGCTCGGCCGCGCGAGCGGCGGCGCTGCGCTATCTCATTGCGTTTTCCGGCGGCGGCTCGTTGCGGCGACCCTCTGGTGGGGACGATGGTTGAACAGCTTACCGCAGCGCTTGCACTTATGACGCTCGTCGGCCCAGCGGTAGTGATAGCGCTAGTTGCACCTTGGACACTTGATGTGCCGGTCTCTAGTCCTGCTCTTCCCTGCCACATTGCCCCCTTTGTTGGTGGCAGGATAACAGACTTGTTCACGCCGAGATAAGTACTCAACTGTAATACCTGATGTTCATCTTCTGTGTTGATCCCTTACTTGATTAAACGCTGACCTGATCCCTGAAAGGAGGACAACGATGCACCCGGTCAAGCCACTCGTCATCATCCTGCTGCTGGCTGGTACGGTTTGGGCCCAGGCGGCGGCCCGGAACGCACCCGTGGTCGAGAAAACCCCGGAGGTCGTCGCCGCCGAGAAGGTCGATATCCTGCTCGCCGCCGTTGAGGAGGGCAACGAGGAACCGATCCAGCGCCTGTGTTTCTTCGAGCTGGAACCCTTCCTCGCAGCCAACGACTTCGCCGGCGAGGAGGCTGAGGAGTCACGCGCTCTGCGCGAGGAGCTGCGGGCCTCTTACGAGAGTTTCTGGACCGATATGATCGAGTCCGAAGCCTACGTCATCAACGGTTGGAGTGATCCCGAGCTGATCCAGACCCTCGAGTACCCCGGCCATCCCTCGATCACCGTCTACGTTTTCTCCACCGACGTGGATTACGAACTCAACGGCATGGAGCTTACCGAGGCGGACAAGCAGATTCTGGTTTACCAGGACGCCGACGGCTGGTATGTCAAGTGGCCTTTCTAGCGTTGTCAGGTCGTGTGGCGGGCGACCGGCCCCGGGGCCGGTCGCTTCGTCTTAGCGCCCCGCACCGCTCGTCCGGCCCGTCACGGTTCCCGCCTTCCGTGGTCGTCCGGCTCGTTGATCGGGCGACCGCGGACAGTCTCCCCTGCGGGAGACGACGCCATAGCCGTCGGGCGGGGCTTCGTATCCCGCCGGGCGCTTGCGAAAGGGGCGACTGAGGGCAACCCCCCGACGCCGCTGCCACGACCCGGCTCTGCTCACCAATCGACGGCGCTGTCCTGGACGTAGTAGCCCCGGACGCCAAAGAACAGCCGCAGCTCGAGGCGGGCGCGATCGTCGGGGTCGCCCGTCTCGACGAAGTGCACGGCCAGGGTCTCGGCGACGGAGTCGATCTCGCAGTAGCCGTCGACGGTGAAACCCGCGGCGCGCAGCTCGGCCAGATGGGCGTCGAAGGCCTCGTAGTCCTGCTCGTACTTGAAGAAGCCACGCAGGGCGTCATTGTCCCCGGCCTCGAGAACGGCGACGAGGTCGTCGGCGAAGTCGTCCAGGTAATAGTGGTCGGCGCCACAGGCCGTCAGCAGCAGAACGACCGGGCAGAGGAGTAGCAGCCGGCGAATGGAGGATCGGTTCATAACGACCTCGTGGGATTGGAGGTTTGCAGCACCGCTCAGTCCACCCGCCGCTTCAACTGCTGTGCGGATGTCGGCTCAGCAACGGCAAGGGGCGCCGGGGCGCTGACGGCTCAGGCGAGCAGGGAGATGACGGGGTGTTCAGGCTGACACCCTTGGTGCCGGCCCGTCGATCGGGGCGCGGTGGAGGCTGCGCGGCAGGCGCGGGTTGAATCTCCCGCTGGGCGGGTTTGCGGCGCGTTTAGTCGGCCGGGGGATCCGGCGCCCCTTTTTCAGGGCGTCCTCGAACCAGGCCCGGTTAAAGCCGTCGAGGTCGGCCAGGGCCGCGGCGGGAGTATCGCCGTAGCCGTCGCAACCGAGCAACTCGTCGATGCCGGCGATGTAACCCTCATCGGCGGAACCGTAGAGACGGAGCGGATAGTCCAGGCTCAGGTGGTAGTCGAGGCTGTTGGTCTTCTCACTCACTGTCTTCACACTCCTGGATGTCACTTTCTGCGAGCCAGTCGCTGATGATCTCATTTACTTGGAGCAAAATTCCAACCACTCACTCGACGTATATTTCTTTGGGATCATCACAGAAGATGAACAGCAGCTATTGCAGTGGGGTTCTTCCCGCGGCGTGGACGGGTCTGTCATCCCGCCACCGACGAAGGGGGCAATGTGACGGGGAAGAGCGGGACGAGGGAGCGGCACGTCAACTGTCCCACCTGCAACTACCGCTACCACTACCGCTACGCCGAGGGACGTTAAAAAAAAGCAAGCGTCGCGGCAAGCCGTTCAAGCGTCGTCCCCGGGGCGCCGCAACGCACCGCCGCCGGAAAAACGCGGCGAGACAGCGCGTCTGTTCCGGCTCGGTGTTCCGACCGTCCGAGCCGCCGGGGATTTGGGCAGCCGGCGCAATACGGCATATCGCTACTGCAAGCCAATCCGCCGGCGCCGCGCCGTCGCTCGCCAGGCGGCGCTGGATTCGATCGTCTACACCGACGGCCGGCGGGCCTATAAGCAACTGTCGCTCAACGGCTTCCACCACAGGCGCATCGACCTCCAACAGGATTTCGCCAACGGCGGGATAAACATAAACGGCAGCTAGCAGTTCCGGGGCTACGCCGAGCGCCGCCAAAAAGCCGATCACGGCGGCTTCAAACGCAACTTCAGGCGCTTTATCAGAGAAATGGAATTCCGCTTCAATCACAGAAACGACGAAAGCACTCTCGACTACCTGCAGGATACATTGCTCAATTGGTCCGATCAGGTTACATGATGCCTATTTCTTTTACCTTCCGCCCCTTCACCGGCTAGTGGATCATTGGTACATCATGGTGCGGATGCTCGAACCCGTGGTGACTACCGCCCTTCGGCTGCAATTCGTAACCGCAGCGCTTCTCCGGCAGATGCTGCAGGCTGTCGGCGTGGACTTCCCGTTTGGGCTTTTTGCGGAGGCGTTTCCACAGGCCGGCCCTCTTTGACCCTCATGGTACTGGATTTGTTACTAAGAAATCAGTTTCTTTTCATCCACCTCGATGATAGCTTTCGATGATAACCGATGGATTACGCCGGGGCAAACCCGTTCTCAATTGGCCCCTTTGTCTGGCGACGAGGACTGCGTCTGCGATGTCGAAACCGGCGAGTGCTCCCACTCTGAAGAAAACGGCGGGAAGAACGCCGCCGACTACGATCTCGACGATCCCTGTCCCTGCGGCCGCGGCCACACCCTGGAAAGCTGCACCTGCCCCGCCGGGCACTGTGGCAGCGAAATGCCCTGAACCCGGGGCAATATGCCCCCACCGGGAACCGCCGCGGCGGATCCCGGTTTTCAGTCGGCGTCTCAACAAGACAGAACTATTGACACATCCGTCGGCGGCTGGTAACCTGCACTCCATCATCAACCACGCATGAACCCCAACCGGGAGCGACGATGAACAAGCCGACCATCCTGGCCGTCCTGCTGCTGACCCTGCTGCTGGCGGTTCCCATCCTGGCCGACGCCACCGGCGACTGCACCGGCGATTGCGCAGACTGCACCGGCGACTGCGCAGACTGCACCGGCAACTGCGCAGACTGCACCGGGGATTGCGAAGATTGCACCGGTAACTGCGACGACGCGGCCAAAGAAAACGCCGACGCCGACGACTGCCCCCCCGAGGACTGCCACGACTGTCCCCACCGCGGCTGAACTAACCCGACTGAACCAACGGCGGGCCGCGGCCCGCCGTTTTTGCATTCAAGCAATCATCGTTAAGCGACTGTACCCAGTCGCCCGTTTAATCATCCTGAAGACGGCCGGGTCGCCGACCCCGCCACCCCGACGACGTCTCAATCAGCGCCAGATAATTCCAACCCCCCCGGCGCGAAGGCATAATACCCGAATAGCTCGCACCTTACCGACCTGCCGCCGCAGACGGCCGTCGTCACGTGATAAAGATAACAACCGCCGGGCCCGGCGCGGTTGTTGCCCGCCGAACTCCCGACCGGGAGGTCGGCGGTGAGCAAGAACCGTGACGGGCCCGGCGGCAGGATTGGATCAACCGCGCTCGCCGTCGGCCACGCCCCAACGCTCCGGCCACCAACGGGCCAAACGCGCCGCCAGCTCGGCCTCGCAGCCCCGATCGCTGGGCCGGTAGAGCGGCGGATGCTCCCCGCCCAGGTAGTCCTGGGGCACGAAGGCCCCGGGGAAGGCGTGGGGATACCGGTAGTGCTCGCTCGGGGCCTCGGCGTCCCCCGTCCACTTCGTCGTCCCGCGCAGATGCGGCGGCACGGGGCGCGGGGGCTCCTCGGCGATCAACTCCCGCGCCGCCGTCATCGCCGAACCGAGGGCGTTGCTCTTCGGTGCGCAGGCCACGTAGACCGCAGCCTGCACCAGATTGTAGCTCGCCTCGGGGTAGCCCACCAACTCGAGGGCCTGGGCCGCGGCGACGGCCACGCCCAGCGCCCGCGGGTCGGCGTTGCCGACGTCCTCGGAGGCGCAGATGACGATCCGCCGGGCGATGAAGCGCGGGTCCTCACCGCCCTCCAGCATCAACAGCATCCAGTAGACCGCGGCGTCGGGATCCCCGCCACGCATGCTCTTGATGAAGGCCGAGGCCCGATCGTAGTGGTAATCCCCGGCCCGGTCGTGCAGCGGCTGCTGCTCGTCGAGAACCCGCCGGGCCGCCGCCTCGTCCAGTCGAACGACGCCGTCTTCGGCCGCCGGGGTGGAATCCGCCGCCAGCTCCAGGGCCTGCAACGCCCGCCGGGCGTCGCCGCCGCTGAAGGCCGCCAGATGATCGAGGAAGCCCTCCGCCACCGCCAGCTTCCGCCCGCCCAGGCCACGCTCCCCATCAGCCAGCGCCCGCTCCAGCAGCTCGCCGATGTCCGCCGGCTCCAGCGGTTGCAGCTCCAACACCAGCGAACGCGACAGCAGGGCTTTGATCACCCCGCTATAGGGGTTGTGCACCGTGGCGCCGATGAAGCGCACCACCCCCGACTCGACCGCCGGCAACAGGGCGTCCTGCTGGGCGCGGTTGAAGCGATGGATCTCGTCGATGAACAGCACCACCGGCCGGGCCAGCCGCGCCCTGCGCGCCTGCTTGGCCTCGCCCACCACCCGCCGCACGTCCTTGACCGAGGCCGTCACCGCGTTGAGCCGGTGAACCCGCCCGCCGACCTGCGCCGCCGCCGCCAGGGCGATCGTCGTCTTGCCGCAACCCGGCGGTCCCCAAAGGATCACGCTGGGCAGCCGGCCGTTCTCGACGGAGGCCCGCAACGGCGTCCCCGGACCGACGACGGCCTCCTGGCCGACGACCTCGCCCAGGCTCCGCGGACGCATCCGATAGGGCAACGGCTCACCGCCGGGTGGCAACTGGTCGAAGATCTCGTCCAAGAGTACCTCGGTTGGAGCGGGTTCGTTAAAGGCGCCGGCGGGACGCTTGCCCGCGGTCCGCCGGCCCGGCGGACCGCGGCTTGCAAGCGGCGTGACGGCGCCGCGGCTCAGGATTCCGGAGTGTCGCCCGCGGCTGCCGCCTGCGTTTCGCCGGCACCGGCGCCCAGCTCCCGGTAGAGGATCCGGGTCAGGGTGCGGATGACCAGGGGCTTGAGCCGCACCTCGACACTGTAGCTGTCGTCGCCGCTGCGGTGCTCGGAACGGACGACGTAGAGTCCGCTCCGCACCAGGGCCTCGACGGCCAGGGCCGTCCGCTCGGGCAGCAGTTCGCTCAAGTACAGCCGGGCCTCGAGCTCGGCGAGAAAGTCCTCGACGGCGCCGTGGTAGGCGTCCTGGGCGGCGCGGATCCGCCCGGGTTCCGGGGCCAGTTCGCCCCGGGGGCGGGCCGTGCCGTAACCCCGCGCCTCGCCCAGCTCCCGGCTGATCCGCTCCACGGAGGGCCGGAATTTTTCCTCACCGAGGGAACCGTTTTCCGTGGGTGGAGCCTCGACCTTCTCCCAGAGCGACAATACGGCCTGACGCAGGCTGGCGGTGTCCGAGGTGGTGTAGATCGTCCCCAGGTCGCGGTCGTAACCGCCGGATCCGATCACCCGGCCGCTGACCGCCGCTCCGGTCGGGGCGGGACCGACCTCGAGCAGGTAGACGGCGGACTCGTCGCCCAGCAGCTCGCGTAACCGGGGATAGGGATCCGTCGGGCGGTAACCGGTGGGCAGGACGCTGACTCTCTCCCAGTCCTCGGCCAGGGCGGCGAGGAGTTCGTCGTCGGCGCCGGTAACCAGCAGGGGCGCACCGACGGCAGCGGTGATTCCGGTTAGTAATAGCAGGCTGACAACGAGGGGTTTCAACGGTGTTTGACCTCGCCGACGGTCCGGCCGCTCTCCACACCTTCGACCAGCGACTCCGCCGCGGTGTCCGGGGAGATGCAGACGTGGCGGCCCACGGTGACGCCGTCGGGCAGCTCGACGTTCTTGCCCACCACGGTAATGCCGCCGGTGACCCAGTCCGGATGGCTCTCGTTGGGACCGCCGATCTCACCGTGACCCAGGCGGACCCCGGCGCCGAGAACGCAGTGCTTGTCGACGATCGAGCGGTCGACGGCGGCGCCGCCCCGGACCTTGATGTCCCCCAGCAGGATCGAGTCGCGCACCAGGGCACCTTCTTCGACGTAAACCCCGCGGCTGATGATCGAATTGATGACCTTGCCGTTGACGATCGAGCCGTTGGCCACCAGGCTGCGCACGACGTGGCTGTCGGGACCGAACTTGGCCGGCGGCATCTCGTCCGTCGGCGTCATCACCGGAAAGCGCGCGTCCTCGATATCCAGCCGCGGCCGGGCCGACAGCAGCTCCATGTTGGCCTTGTAGTAGTTGTACAACTCACCGACGTCGCTCCAGTAACCATTGAAGGGATATTGGTGGACCACACCCTCCCGAACGGCGGGGATGATTATGTCGCGCACCAGATCATTCTGCTCCGGGCCCAGCTCCTCGAGATGATGGCGCAGGTAGTTGGCGTCGAACAGGTAGACGGCCATACTGGCCACGGTGCCCTCGGAAGCCGTGGGTTTCTCCTTGAAGCTGACGATGCGGTCGTCCTCGGCCACCTCGACGATGCCGTAGCGCTCGGCGTCGCGAAAGTCGATGATCGCCGTGGCGATGGTCAGCGCGGCGCGGCGGCGGCGGTGCTGACGAATCAGGCCCCGGTAGTCCATCTTGTAGACGATATCTCCCGGCAGTACCAGAACGTAGTCGTGGTCGCGAAAGACCGCGATATTCTGCTTGAGGGCGTTGGCCGTGCCCCGGTACCAGGTATTGTCGGCGTCGGTCTGCACCGGTTGCAGCAGGCGCAGCCCCGTGTACTTACGGTCCAGGTCCCAGGCCCGCCCCGAACCCAGATGGTCCATCAGGCTGATCGGGTGGTACTGGGCCAGGATGCCGATATCGAAGAGACCGGAGTTGACGCAGTTGGAGAGCGGGAAGTCGATCAACCGGTAACGGGCGGCGAAGGGCACCGCGGCGATGGCGCGATGCGTCGTCAGCACGGTCAGACCCTCGCCCATGCCGCCGGCCATGATCAACACCTTGGTTTTCTCGTCGCGCAACACTGTCCTCCCCCGGTTGTTTCGTATTCCAAGGCCGACACCTCGCCGGCCGCCAACGGCGCCTCATCGATAGCGCAGCACCAAGCCGTCGTCGCCGGCCAGCCAGGCGTCGTTGAAGCCCAGAACCTCGACGGCGCGCAGGTGGCCCGTCGTCGGACTCTCGGCGGACCAGAGGGCGTCGCCCTCGCCGATAACCACGGTTCCGTGGCGACCGACGGCGATGAAGTAGCCGGCCAGGCCGTCGACGTCGTAGAGGCGGTTGGTCGTCGGGCTGCCCAGCATTCGCCAGCCGGAGGCGGATCGCCGCAACACGACGCCATCGGCGCCGACGGCCACGTGGTTGACCTCGTCCAACTGGACGACGGCCTCGAGGTCGGCGTCGGTGCCGGTATCCTCGCTGGTCCAGTCAGAACCGTCGAAGCTGAGGGCCAGCCCGTCGTCACCCACGACGAGACAGCCGTCGACCGCGGGAGCGACGCCGCTCAGATGGTCGTCGACCCCGGGATCGAGCAGGCTCCAGGCGCCCGCCGTACGCCGCAATACGGCGCCGTCGCGACCGACGACCCACAGGTCGTCGCCCTCGACGCAGACGTCGCTCAGGTCGGCGCTGGTCAGGTTGGGCAGGCGCTTCCAATCGGTCCCGTCGTAAACGGTCACCAGTCCGGCGGCGCCCACGGCGGTACAGCCGCCGGCGCCGTCGCCCTGGATATCGGCCAGATCACCGGTGGGCCCGACGATGCCGTCCCATTGATCGTTGGTCTGATAGTAAACGACGGCCTCGGCGTCCTGATAGGGCGAGGGTCCGCAGAGCCAGCCCGCGCTCTCGACGAGGTCGATGCCGCGCAGGTCCTCGACGGCGCCGATATCGATCACCTCGAGATCGGCGGGACGTCCGAGTTCGACGATGGTGCAGCCGCAGGCGATTGCGATCAGTATCGCTGCGGTCAAAACTAAACGGGGCATGGCATCTCTCCGGCTCCGGTTCTTCGTCGGTTTTCGGGGCTGCTGGAAAGCTGGCCCCCGGCCCGGCGAGTCGTCGTCCCACCCGCCAATCCACTCATCAAGCATTATAACCCCCGCCGCGGTCCAGGGCAACCGGGTCTGCGGTTGACTCGGCCGGCCCGTTGGCGTAAGATATACTTGTCCGGTTGGGCCTTATGGTCAAATCGGGCCGGGAGCCAACGCTGCTCCCTATCAACGGTCTTAATATTCTGTATTTTCCAAGGGGGGCTCGAGATGCTTTTCCCCGCCGAGGATAGAGCGGGCATCCGCGCCGGCAGGATTACCGTGGTCTTCCGACAATGGAGCAAGCCCAAGGTAACCGCCGGCAAGGTCTACGATGCGCCCTACCTCGGGCGGATCAAGATCCGCAGCGTCTCGGTCATCCCCCTGGGCGAAGTCACCGCCGCCGATGCCCGCGCCGCCGGCGCCGCCTCCCTGTTCGACTTCTTCGAAAAG
This sequence comes from Candidatus Coatesbacteria bacterium, assembly GCA_014728225.1. Taxonomy (NCBI): domain Bacteria; phylum Candidatus Coatesiibacteriota; species Candidatus Coatesiibacteriota bacterium. Next base: position 29,528 of record WJLX01000116.1, read on the forward strand.
TTCCGCAGCCGCTTCCCCGACTGCGACCTCGACACCACCCAGGTCGTCCGCATCCGCTTCCGCTACCTGGGTAAGAGCGACAAGGAAGAGGAAAAGCCGCCCCATCCGGCCCTGGTGTTGGCCCGAGCCAAACTGATGGAAGAAACGGACCGCCGGGCCCGAACCGGACCCTGGACCCAACGCTACCTCGAAACCCTCGGCCTCTACGGCGAGCTGTTCTCCTCCGAACTGGCGGACTGTCTCGAACACACCCCGGATCGGATCAAGAAACGCATGGGCGTACTGCGTAAGCAGGGCCTGGTCACCAGCACCCCCGAAGGCTACTCCCTGACCCGCCTGGGCGAGATGGTCTGGAAATTCCTCGACGACCTCAAGGTCCGTCAGGGCGCCTGAAGCCGGACGGCGAGCCTCCTGAGCCCGCCTGAACCTCGAGCCCGTCTGACCCCGGCATACCGCCGGGGTTTGCGCGACCCGGGGTTTTCCGTCGAGACCACGCCGTCGACGTTCACCTAGTTAACGCACCCACCGCCCAGTCCGTTCCCGGGCCTCAACTCCCTGCTGCGCAAAACAGCCGCCGATGACGGGTGCCACTCACGCCAACCCCGCCGCCGGAACCGGCACGGTTTTTGCATCTCGGCGACCGTTGGAACGTTGGCAACGGTCCGCCTCCGCAAAAACCGTGCCGGTTCCGGCGGCGCCTGGGTGCGACTATCGCCTATCCTCAGGTGGCTGTTTTGCGCAGCGCGTTGCTCCGTTCCGGCGGGCGACGTTATCGTCAACGTCGCCGAGCGAAAAACGGCCCCGAGGGGCCGTTTTCGTTTCGCCGGCGTCCAGTCGTCCTTATGTTCCGGGTTCCCAGCGCCAGACGTTGTAGCCGGCGATTTCTTCCCCCCGCCAGATGAAGCCCGTGGAAGATCGATCAGCCGGGTGTTGAGGGGCGACCGTTTTGCTGATAACCTGGCGTTCGATCTCCAGCTCGAGCTCATCCAGGGAACCGACGGGCTGGTTTTGCTGTAGTGCGATCTCAGCCCCCCAGTCCTTGGCGGTGGGGAAGATGATCAGACGGAAGTGATAGCGACCGTCCAGTTCGTAATAATCGTCGATCGGGATGGTGACACTGTGGTCGCCGTCGACCAGCAGGCAGCTCAGGTAGCCGTCGGCCGCCGTCGAACCCTCGATGATCCATAGGGGCCGGCCGTCGTTTTCCAGCTCTTCGGTCAGCTCTTCGATGCCGACGATCTCCACCTCGAAGGTGTCCCGGGCCTGGGCCTGGGAATCGCCGAAGTTGAGCCAACTGGCGGCCAGCACCAGGGCGGTCAATGAGAAAACGATGATGACGGACTTGGGTTTCACCGCGAAGCCTTTGTTGTCGCGTGTTCACAGCTAATAGTAGCAAAAAGTGTGCCAAACACCAACAAATAATCGTAAGACCCGTCATATCAGCAAGATAGGGAACAAGGCGTTCCGAGGTAAGGAGTCTCGACACGCAGCATACGGGGAATAATGTAACAAATCCGGACTTGGCAGGTGAACTTTTATGTGCTAGCCTACTTGCCGTCCAAGGCCAACCACCCCGCTTACTGGTAAGGAGGGCGCTATGGCCCGCGCCACCGTCGCCGTCGTCAAGACCAAGCCCGAAACCGTCATCGAGGACACCGCCCGGGCGATGCGCCTCGCCGAGTACGAACAGGCCCTGCCGCCGGGTAAGACGACCATCCTCAAAGACAACATCTCCTGGCACCTGCCGATGCCCTCGGCCAACACCACCCCCTGGCAGCTCGAGGGCGTCGTCAAGGCCATGCGGTCCAGCGAGGGCCGCGGCGACCTGGTGGCCGTCGAGAACAAGACCGTGGTCACCGTCGCCGAGAAGGGCGACGTCTACAACAAGTACCGCCCGCTGTACGAGAAGTACGATATCCCCCTGCTGTTCAACTTCCGCAGCGACCACATGACCTGGAAGATCTACGAGCCCAAGGCCGAGATGCTGGTCCTCGACCGCATCTTCCCCGAGGGCATCCGTATCCCCGATTACTTCCACGGCAAGAACATCATCCACCTGCCCACGGTCAAGTGCCACATCTACACCACCACCACCGGGGCGATGAAGAACGCCTTCGGCGGCCTGTTGGCCACCCGGCGCCACTACACTCACTCCTGGATCCACAAGACCCTCGTCGATCTCCTGGCCATTCAGCGGGAAATCCACCCCGGCCTGTTCTGCGTGATGGACGGCACCACCGTCGGTAACGGTCCCGGGCCGCGGACCCTGATCCCCGTGCGCAAGGACCTGATGCTGGCCTCGGCCGACCAGACCGCCATCGACGCCGTGGCCGCCAAGATGATGGGCTTCGAGCCCCTCGAGCTCGAGTACATCCGCCTGGCCCACGAGCGCGGCCTGGGCACCGGCCGCCTCGACGAGATGAACATCGTCGGCGACGTCGACGTCGAACAGGAAAGCTGGGGCTTCCAGGTCGGCGACAACCTGGCCTCGACCGCCGGGGACTTCATCTGGTTCGGACCGCTGCGCCCGATCCAGAAGCTGTTCTTCCACACACCCCTGGTGTCGGTCTTCGTCGCCGCCAGCGATTTCTACCACGACACCTTCTGGTGGAACCTCAAGGGCGCCAAGGTGTATCGCAACTGGCTCGACGAGTCCCCCTGGGGTCATTTGTTCGAGAAGTACGAACCGCACTTCGCGAGGGAGAGGTAACACTCATCTAATACTCCTGTATATATCTCTATGCAATATCGAAGCGGGGAGACCTTAATCTCCCTGCTTCTACTCAGTTTGATACTGTACAACTATGTCGACTGTACAAGGATCCAGTTGGTTTGTCTCATCTCGCTGCGTCTGCATGGAGGAAAGGTCTCTCCCTTCGAAAGGGCTATCCTCTCTCCACAACAACTGCAGCTATAAAGACCCGAGATTGGGCACTTTTGTCCAGGTTTGTAACTCATATTCACCTCCTTTTACAAAAAAATAGATTGTCACTTCTACTTGTTAGATTAGTCAACAGACTATTGTCTTCATCATATGAATAACATCGTCCCATTGTAGCCCCTGAAAAACAGCCCCCGGCATTCCCGCTACAATGCAGCCTGCAACAGCGCCGGAACTGGCACGGTTTTTGCGGAGGCGGACCGTTATCTTAGTTCTAACGGTCGCCGAGATGCAAAAACCGTGCCAGTTCCGGCGTCCGTTAACTATGACTCCCCGGTGGAGCTCGGGGGGTGGGGGGGCTGTTTTTCAAAGGCTGGGGGATCCAGTTCCGGCAATCGTGATCATTTGAGGCAGTAGCTGTCTTGCTTCCTACTCACCTGCCTGCCGTAATCCCCCGCGAGACACCACCGCGGGGGTTTTTGTAACTATGACCAAGCGCGACACCAGCCATCTGCGGAACCTCTTTTAGGATCCGAAGCGCGCCCGGGCCTACGGCCGGCGCCCGGCCAGGCGCAACGCCCGCCTGGGGCGCTACTACGCCGAGTACCTGAAAACGAGGGTGGACTACCGGGGCGGGCCCATTCTGGACGCCGGCTGCTGCGGCGGCGAGACCCTGATCGAGCTGGTTAAGGCCTTCCCACGGAGCAAGCTGGCGGGGGTGGACCTTTCCGAAGAGCTGCTGGAGCTGGCCCGGAGTCGGGCGGAGGAGGAGGGGTTGGCGCAGCGGATCGACTTCCGCCGGGCCGACGTCACCGCGCTGCCCTTCCCCGACGACCAGTTCGAGTTCGTCCTCAGCCAGGACATGCTCCAGGTGGTGCTGGACGCCGCGGCCCTGGTCGACGAGCTGGCGCGGGTCAGCCGGTCGGAGGGTTTCTTCTACATCCGGGCGATCAAGCGTTCCTGGCTGGCGGCGCTGGTGCCGATCCTCAAGATCGCCTTTTCGGCGGCGGAAGCCCGGGAACTGCTAAACGAAACCCGGCTGCGCCCCTGGCGGCTTGTCGAAAACACCTGGTACTACACGATCCTGCCGCAGGGCGCGCCGGAGTAGGGTAATAAAGACCCCCTTCGAGGGTATTGCCAATTTTGATTTCAAGTAATATGGTTGACGCCCCGTCAATCTCATGCTATATTGACTGTACGTTTAATGACTAAACTACTGATTTATAATGAGGAGTCATATGCAAGAAGAGCTTTCCCCCGCGGAAGCGGAAACCGAATTACAACTATGTCTCGATAACGGATTGATACCAACATCGCATTTCCGGAAGGAACTTAAAAAAGAACAACGAACAATGGGTTCTATCAGATACGTACTAATTAATGGTTCAATAACCAAGAAAGCTGTCTGGGATACCAAACGTGAAAACTGGAAATACCGGATTGAAGGCCTTGAACCTGATGGAAAATGGCTGGTTATCATCTTCTGTTTTTCTGAAGAGAACGAGGTGATCCTGATAACCGTTTACTCCGAGAAGAATCCGAACAAACAGGTCACACGAAAACGAAAGAGGCCATGAGACATCTGTGCAGCATCTGCGAAACACCGATGGAACGTGCCCGGGGCGATTACCCCTTTCCCGAGAGCGGGTTATCAGGGGTGGTGCTGAGAGACATTCAGTTACTCAAGTGTCCAAAGTGCGGAGCCATCGATCCCATCATCCCAAGGTTTAAACATCTGTTCTATTTCCTGGCCCGAATATTGTTGAAGAAAGAGAGCATACTCTGTGGCGAGGAGATACATTTTCTCAGATTGCATTTGGGGATGAATGCCAAGGAGTTCGCCGACCTGGTGGGGGTGGATAAATCAACCCTCTCCCGCTGGGAACACGACCGACAGCGGATTAGTCCGACCAACGATCGCCTGATCCGGTTGATTGTATACAGCTTGATGAAACAACAGCCGCTAAATGAGCTCAAGCGATTGATCCACATTGAGCACCCCGATGATCACACCTGCGCCAAGTTCATCGTCGAGGAGCGCGACGGCGAGTACCACGCCGAGATTGCCTGAGTCCAACCTGACCCGACCAGCTATAAAAACGCCCCCGACGGGGCGTTTTCTCGACGAGCGGCTTGCCTGGGGGCCTACTCCCCCGGGGTCTCGCACTGGTAGAGGGGCGGCGCCGGCGGCTGGATCAGGCACTGCTCCTTCTTGCGCGGCGGGGCGAAGCCCAGCTCCAGGGAGACGGGGCCGAAGATCAGTCCGGCCAGGGCGACGAGGCCGCCGACGATCATCCCGGTCAGACCCCAGCCGCGGCGTTTGCGCCCCAGCGACAGGGCCCGCCCGCCCTCGACAACGATGCGCTCGAAGTTCGAGCCGGGGGGGCCGATGGTCTTGGCCCGGCCGCGCTTGAGGTTGCAGCGGCCGATCAGGAACCACAGCAGGCCGTTGGCGGCCAGGGAGGCGCCGATCAGAACCAGGTCGAGCATATATTAGAGGGGTCGCGGTGACCCCTCGATTGTAGTATCAGCTCGCGGGGATGGCCAGGCTCAATACTTGTCGCCCATGATCAGGAACATCTCGTCGGAGTCGATACGCACGCTGACGTGGAGGCCGGCCTGCTCCATCGAGCGGGCGATCTCGTCCATCTCGGGCAGGTAGCCCTCTTCTTCACCGTGGAGCTGGTTGATGGTCTCGCGGGAATCGGCATGGGCCACGATCAGGCGCCCGCCCTCCTTGAGCCCGGCCGCCAGTTTATGCATAATCCGCCCGTGGTGGGCGAAATGGGGAAAGGACGAATAGCACAGGATGGCGTCGTACTGGCCGTCGAAGGTGAAACGGCTGATGTCGTCATTGTAGTAGCGCAGCTCGGGATGCTGATCGACGGGGTATTTGCGCCGGGCCACCTCGATCATCCGCGCCGAGAAATCCAGGGCGTGGATGACGCCGCCGGGGCGCAGGTCCCGCAACAGGTAGGGCAGCATCACCCCGGTGCCGCAACCGACGTCGAGAACCCGCTGGCCCGGGGCCAGCTCCATCATCCCGGCGATGAAGCCCAGCTTGTCCGGCCGATGGCTGACGATCCGATCCCACTCCTCGGCGATGTTGTCGAAGAAGATGCGTTGATCGGTGTCTTCAAGCATGCTGCCAGCCGCCTCGGGTTAAGGGTTCATCCAGTGATCGATCTCGGAGCCGGCGAGCGGTTGTTCACTAAACATAGGGTATCGCTGCCGACATCAATATAAGCAATATATAATAAGCTCTTCGTTATAGTACCTTTCGCGTGCTATTCAGAATTTTGGTTCACTAGCAAAGATGCAGTCGATGCGAGAGCCTGATGCGTTGATGATACATCTTCGAATAAGCTTTACGATCGGGATGCGCCTGACGATAGAGCTGTGTGATGGAAGTGTGAAGGATTAATAAAAGCTGAAGTATGAGGAAGTATACTAAAAGCCTGGTATGCTGTCCAGCACAATTTTGCTGATAAACCACAAGTCCGCTGAGCGGCGACGGCGCGGCGGCGTCACCGGAAACAATCGACCGATGCGACAGCGACACGAAAAAGACGATAAAGCAAAAGCCCGCCGCAGCGGACTGGCGGCCTTCGCCGCCCAACCGTTGATGGGCCTGTTGCTGTTGCTGGTGATCGCCGGAGCCCTGACCGTGGTTTTCGCCGTTCGGCCCCTGGTGGGCTGGCTGGCCCTGGGCGTCGTCGTCGCCTTCATCGTCGTCCGCCTGCTGCGTTACCTGCGGTGGCGGCGGCGCGAGGGCGGCTCCGCCGACGGCTCCTCCCCCTCCTGAGCACCCTCCTCGAAGTCGCCCCCCTCACCGCGCAGCCGCCGGCGCGTCTCCAACACGAAGCGCAGCACCGCCGTCCCCGAAACCTGCTCCGGAAACCTCAGATCCAGCTTGCCACCCAGTTCGAGCAGCACCTCCAGACGGTAGGCGACGCGGTCCGTGTCCTTGCGCAGATAGAGCACCAACAGCGAGACCACCACCGTCACCACGCCGAGCACGAAACCCCAGCGACCCGGCAGCTCCACCAGCCAACTGAAGGCCAGCAGGCCGATCAGCACCAGCATCGCCGCCACCAGGCGCCAGGGACCGAAGACCAGCCGCGAGCGCATCCGCACGCTGCGCACCTGGGACAGCAACAGCACCCGCCATCCCGTCTCCAGGCCGAAAAGGTGCAGCTCCTCGCCGGCCAAAACAGCGTCGGGCTCCGCGGTGTCCAGGTTGACCTCGCCGCCGTAATCCCGCCGCAGGCTGCGCGCCGACGGCGGAAAATCAGCGGGAAAACGGGGCGGACTGTCGAACTGCGGGTTCATTCAACCTCGACTCGCCGACGGGGTTTTGGCTTAGGGATCATCACCGCAGATGAGCATCGGTGTTGCAGTTGGGTACTTTTCTTAGCATGAACAAGTATCTTCTCCAGCCACCAACCAAGGAGGCAATGGGGCGGGGAAGGGCGGGACGAGGGATCGGCACGTCAAGTGACCAAGGTGTAACCACCGCTGTCACTACCGATGCGCCGACGGGCGGCGAATGTGCATATGCAGTCGCAAGCGCTTTACCTGCAAACCCGCTCGCCGGGGGCTGTCGGCGTAAATCGGCGAGTTGACAGCCGAGCTGGTTTGGTTTGAGGTAACCGCGGCCCGAGCGGCCAAGTTTTTTTCGTACCATTCGTGAGCGTATAGCCGCCGACCGTGAAGACGAGCTGGAGAAGCTCGACGGGCCCCTCGAGGTCGACGAGTCCTGCTTCGGCGGCCACCACAACGGCAAGCGCGGACGGGGCGCCGACGGCTGGGAGGCCTATAACAAGCTGTCGCTCAACGGTTTCCACCACAGTCGCATCAACCACGACAAGACACTGGTTGACGGCAAGCTGCCTATCAACGGCCTCGAGAACTTGCGGGGCTAGGCCAAACTCCGTCTAAAGGCCTACCGCGGCGGCGTCAAACGCAACCTTAGACTCATTATCATCCATGAAAGATCGTTCGGATTTAACCAACCCGACGACGAAAACGGCGACGACGAAAACGCGCTAAACTACCTCAGGAGCAGTCTTTGCGCTTGTTCATGATTCGGTGATCATTCCTTAGCCTATTCCTCAACAACCTCCAAAGCGTGCGGGCGTAGGTCAACAGGAAGGCCCCGACTCCGCCGAGCAGTCCGGCGCCGGCGGCACCCACCGGACAACCCGGTTGGCCGCAGATCGGACAAACACTGAAGGCGGCATAGAGACCGCTCAGGCCCAACCAGAAACCCAGAAAGCGCAGCAACCGCGCCCACCAACCGTTGCTTCGGCGCCGACGGCCGATGCCGGCCCGACGCAGATCCTCCTCGCTCAGCGACTCCAGCGGACCACTGAAACGGTGCTCGTGACGGTGACCGGATTCACAGCTCCAGACAACGCCGATGCCCTCCTCGTTTTCCACGACCTCGACGGGCGCGTCATCAGCCAGACCCGCCAGGCGACGCACCCTTACCGCTAGCTCCGTCCTCTCCATCAAGACTGCCTCCTGCTGCGCACGACCGTTGAAAAACAGTCCCCCGGCGACGGCGACCCGCGCGACGAGATCGGGCCGCCGGAACCGGCACGGTTTTTGCGGAGGCGAACCGTTGTCATCGCTCTCAACGGTCGCCGAGATGCAAAAACCGTGCCGGTTCCGGCGCCGCGAGCTTGGGCGGGAACGCTTTTTGGGGACTGTTTTTAAACGGTCGCCCCGCCGTGACATGGAGTAATTACCATCTTGAATGAGTAGTATAACACCCCGACGCTCGCTTTACCGGGATGGACTAATGTGCTAGCATCGCCGCCGTTATGCCGAAAAGCGACAAACAGCCCTCGCGTCTGGCGGCCCTGGCGGTCATGGCCGGAGTGACCCTGGTCTGGAGCGGGGCCTTCGCCGCGCTCAAATTCGGTCTGGGAACGCTGAGCCCCGGTGCCGCCCTGCTGTTGCGCTTCCTGCCGGTCTGGCTGCTCAGCGGGCTCTACCTGCTCAAGCGCCGTCGGGACTTCGCCGCCCTGGTCAAGGCCCGACCGCTGACGGTCATCGCCGCTTGTGTGTTGGGCACGGCGGGCTACCACATGTTCCTGACCTTCGGCCTGCAGGGGGTCAGTTCGGCGACCTCGGCGCTGATCGTCTCCTGCGGGGCCCTGTTCACCTACATCATCTCGGTGTCGGTCAAGCTGGAGAAGCCGGTCCTGCGGCGCTTCATCGGTATCGTCCTGGCCTTGGGCGGGCTGTATCTGGTGCTGCGCTACGGTTCGGGCGCCGAGTTCGACGCCCGCTACCTGGGCTTCGTCCTGCTGGTTTTCGGCGCCCCGCTTTCCTGGTCCAGCTACACGATCCTGGTCAAGAAGCTGACCGCCCGCGAGGAGACCGCCGACGTCAACCTGCTAACGGCGGCGACCTTCTTCATCGGCTCGCTGCCCTTCTTCGCCCTGATCGACGAAACCTTTTTCGCCGCTTTCAGCCAGCCGCTGACCCTGGTGCTGCTGCCGGGCTACCTCGGTCTGGCGGCCTCCCTGGGCGGCTACCTGGGCTGGAACTGGTCTCTCAAACGGGCCCACCCCAGCCAGGTGGCGGCATTTTTGACTTTGGTGCCCGTGCTGGCCCATCTGTGGGGCTACCTGTTCCTCGACGAGACGCTGACCTGGATGGCCGCCGTCGGCGGAACCTTCGTCCTGGCGGGCATCACCGTGGTCAATCTACGCAAGCGCAAGCAGCGGGCGGTGGTCGAGGGATGAGCGCAGGACGCGGTAAAGCGCTGGCCTACGCCGGGGTCATCGCCCAGACCCTGATCTCCGCCGGGACCTACCTGCTGGGCAAGGTGGCCGTCGACCAGCTCGAACCCCTGGCGCTGTGCTACCTGCGCTTCGGCTCGGCCGGGCTGCTACTGTTCGCCGTCGCCAAACTCAGCGGCGCCGACCTGCGCGTCCGCCGCGAGGAGTTGCCCCTGCTGGCCGGCCTGGGCCTGCTGGTGGTGATGGCCGATCCGCTGCTGTTCCTCTACGGTCTGCGCCTTTCCAGCGCCAGCCAGATCAGCCTGCTCTACCCGATGAGCCCGATCTTCGTCCTGCTGATCGCCCGGGCCCGCAAAGTCGAGTACCCGGGCTGGAAACGCTGGCTGGGGGTGATCCTCAGCTTCGTCGGCGTGGCCGTCTTCGTCACCGAAAGCGGGCTGTCCTACTCCCTGGACAACCTGTTCGGCAACCTGCTGGTGCTGGGCGCCGTCTTCAGTTGGGCCCTCTACACCACCTTCTCCAAGACCCTCGTCGAGCGGCGCGGCACCCTGGCCGCCCTGACCCTCTCCGTCGTCGCCGGGATGGTCATCTTCACCCCCGTCGGCCTGACCGCCGCCCTGAGCGCCGACTACTCCGCGGTCACCTGGGACGGCTGGCTGGGGCTGGGCTACCTGAGCGTGGTCACCGTGGTGATCGGCTACTTCTGCTACAACTTCGCCCTCTCGCGCCTGGACGCCAGCCAGGTGGCGGTGATGGCCAACGGCCAGCCCATCGCCACGGTCATCCTGGCGGCCCTGATCCTGGGCGAGAAGATCACCACCCTGTTCATCATCGGCGGCGCGGTGGCCCTGACCGGGGTGACGCTGACCCAGCTCTCCGGCAACCGTCTGCCCCGCCGCGGGCCCCTGCCGCCGGGCGCCCTCGAGCAGAACGCCGAATAGCTGCAATCCAGTAAAAACAAGCGGTGGGGGCAACTCTCCCACCGCTTGTGTTTAGGGACGCCTTAGTCTGAGATTACGACACGTTCACGGACTAGCTCATCCCCCGAGTCGATGACCAGGCTGTAAACGCCCGGCTCCAGGTTGGAGCGCTCGTTGAGGTTTAGCCTCAGGGAGTTAGCACCGGCCCTTATCTGAGTGGTCGGCAACTCACTGACCCGACGCCCCGCCAGATCGTAGAGCACCGGCCGCACTTCGGTATCCTCGGGACAGTCGAGGCAGACGGTCAGCATCCCCCGACTGGGATTGGGATAGAGACCACTGCAGCGCAGGGCGTTGCTTGAGGCGGTGTCGGTATCTCCCGAGGCAACGAGCCCGCCGGGGAAGGAAGGGGTGTTATAAACGTAGTAAACGTCAGTACCGGCAGAGAAGGATGCCCCCATGGGCTGATTGCCGGGCGAGGCGGCGAAATGATCGTAGTTGACACTGAAACCTAGATCATTCAGATAGAAGTGGTTGAAACTACCGCCGTCCTTAGTGGCAATGACGGGATGGTTGTAAAAGTTTTCACCGATTCCGCTTGGATAGATGATCACGGGCTGATCATGGCTGGAGTAATGAATTGCAACGTTAGGGGCAGCCGATGAGCTGATGGTAATGCTGTCAATGCATTCCTCGGCCGACCAACTCGCCCCTCCATCGGACGAGTAGCGGTAACAGATCGCCCAGTTCGCTCCTCCCAGGGGGCGTGAGTAGACAACGCCGTAGTGCTGACCGTCGTAGGTGTCAATCCAGACATCGCCGGCGGTGTTGTTTAGAACGACATCGCCTTCGATGTTCCAATCACCGTCATTGGAGTAGAGAACGTGAGTGCTGTCGGGGTTGCTCCCGCTCCAGCAAACACAGTAATTCGTATGGATAAATGGACCGATCGCCATGTTGAGCGAGATATCCTCGTAAGGATCAAGGTTGACATCAATCCCACCGAAACCCTTTTTGGACCAGGTTACAGTATTTTCAAGACTCGTTCCGACCTGCATCCCGAACATGAAAGTATAGTCGTTCATACCGATATACATGTCGTGTATATAGGCAACGACAGGCAGATAAGCGTCCTGGGTATCATCGTAGACGATTTCACAGCAACTGGTCAGGATCGGATCGGTGATCCATTCCTCGATAAGGTCGCTGTAATGCTGCTCTGTTACGCAAAAACTCTTCGTTGTCGTCTGTTGGGTGTCGGCGTCGTAGTAGCGGTAATGCCCGTAGACCTCATTGTGCCAGCTACAAGAAATCCCGTTGACGGTATCGTCGTAATAGTTGCTGGAAAAATGACTCAGGGTTGGTTGCCCTTCGTAGTGAGGCGGCTCGAGAAAACCATATGCTCCCGTAGTGCTGAAAACCGGAGCACCTGATGGGTTGAAGATAAAGGCATTCGAGAGGTAACCGTCATAATTCGTGTCATTTAATGCGCCCACGGACGGCAACTGGTTATAGAGGTTCACCCCCACATCACAGAACGGACCCTTGTCGTTGACGTAGAAAACCTCGTATTCAGCGAAAGCGGCGAAGGTCATGATCAGGACCAGGAGTGTGACGGTGATCAACTTCCGCATCGTTTCTCCTTTCGGGGCTTGACAGGACTTGGATTGCCAGCATAACGGAGTTTGAACGCCTTGCAGTAGTCTAGTAAACCTCAAATTTAGTGTCAATACGCTTGTCGATATGTTTATGTCCTTATGAGTAGCATCGTGAAAAGTACACCCCGGAACTACCCCTGGTAAACCATGTCTTGTTATCATGAGCACTGTTTTTGCCTGCAGCGACAACATCACCCTCAGCGGTTAAATAAGGCTTCGCGCATCAGGAACAAGTCATTCATGGCTTCCTCCCTCCTGCCCCATTCACTTCAATTAGAATACGGCCGCGTAACCGGCCGCGTAACGTTGATCTAAACCAGAGGAACCTCCCTTCGTAACAGAGATTAACACAGCCTTGGAAGACGACCAGGCGACTGCTATAATCAAGCAACCCTCAAGACGAAGGAGGAACGAGTGAATCGTCTAATCAACGCCCTCGTCACCCTGGGCGTACTGCTGCCGCTGGCAGCCGCCGCCCTGACCGGCGACGAAATCCTGGCCAAGATCGACGAGACCTTCTCCACCGACAGCATGTGGAGCGTGGCCCAGGAGACCATCGTCACCCCGGAGGGCGAGAGCCGCAGCTTCACCATCGAAAGCTACGCCAAGGACGGCTCCCGGCTCCAACTGACCAAATACGTCAAACCGGCCAGCGTCGCCGGAACGACCTTCCTGATGCTGGACTACGGCGACGACATCTGGACCTACTTCCCCGACACCGGCCGCACCCGGCAGATCGCCGCCAACGCCCGCCATCGCTCGGTGATGGGCTCCAACATGACCTACGAGGACATGGCCATCGCCGGCAACTACCAGGACAACTACGACGCCCAGGCCCTGGGCCGGGAGGATTACGCCGGCGTCGAGTGCCAGAAACTCCAACTCACCCCGAGCTACGCCTACAGCTCCTATTCCCGACTCATCGCCTGGGTCGACCCCGGCACCTGGGTGCCCCTGCGCATCGACTACTACGACGAAACCGGCGAGCTGCTCAAACGGATGCTGATGCGCGACATCCGCAGCGTCTCCGGCATCCCCACCCCCTACTATACCGAGGTCCGCGGCCTGCAGGACAATTCGCTGACCAAGATGACCCTGGTCAACGTGCGCTACGACCTCGACCTGTCCGAGGACCTCTTCTCCACCTCCCAGTTGGGCGACTGAACGCCGATCCGGTCGTCCCGCAGCAAACACCGCGGGCGCGGGTCTCGAACCCGCGCCCGTTTCCACAACCCCCGACACCGGGCGAAAAACGACCCCGAAACACCGCGCAACGGCCGTTACCCGCCGCCGGAACCGGCACGGTTTTTGCGGAGGCGGACCGTTGCCAATGCTCCAACGGTCGCCGAGATGCAAAAAC
>WJLX01000117.1 GCA_014728225.1 Candidatus Coatesbacteria bacterium
CGGTTTTTGCATCTCGGCGACCGTTGGAGCGACGGCAACGGTCCGCCTCCGCAAAAACCGTGCCGGTTCCGGGGGCGGCGGGCTACGGCGCGCCGGGGAGGGACGGCGGGCTGTTTTTCAACGCTGCGGCCGTCGCGGCCGCTTCGGCGGAATTGCTGACCTGGGGCCGCAGTGTCTGCTACAATCAAGCATCATCTCGCCGGGGAGGAAGCCGGGCGGGAATCCGGACAGCAATCCAGGGAGGTATCGATGATGCCCGTTCTCGGGACCCTGCTCAGTCTGCTGAGTCTGTTCTGCTTCGGTCAGGACGCCCGCCTCGTCGACCCGCCGGAGCTGACCGACGGCGATCCGACGACCTACGTCGTACTGGAGCCGTTGGAGCGCGGCGTCGTCAAGCTGTCGCTCACTTCGGCTCATCCGGCCCCGGGTCGGGTCGTCGAGCTCGAGCTGACACCGGGTTCGCCGTCGCCGGACTACCTCGAGTTGCGGATTAACGACGAAACGGCCGTGCGCCATGACGCCGTCGCCGGGCCGCGGATCAGTCTGCCCGTGGAGAGCGAGGCCGAGGTGCGCCGTCTCGAGCTGGAGCTGCATTTTCCTGACCACGTCGACGAGGTCGAGTTGGCCGAGGTCGCCTTGTTCGGCGATCCGGGCCCCTACGGCGTCCGGGTTTACGGTGAGCGGACACCTCCCTACCCCCGGTTGGGGCCGGCCGTCTACGGCCCCGTGCCGACGTGGGGGGCGGCCCGTCGCCTGGCCGAGGAATACAGCGGCGAGGTCGTCGCCGACCTGAGCGAGTACGATCTCGAGCGGGGCGTCGTCCGCGCCCGGCGCCTGGCCCTCTTCGACTATTACTATCTCTGGTCGGCCGGCACCGACGTCTCCGGCGCTCTCTACCTGCTCTACCGGGGCACCTTCGAGATGGAGCCCTTCTCCGGCACCCTGGCCTGGTACTGGCCCAACCGGGACCGCGGCGGCGCCGTCGACGGCGTCTGGGGCGCCGACGTCTCCCCGGAGGGCGCCCGGGTTCTAGTAGGTTACGAGCACACCGTGCTGGATTGGAACACCCCGTCGGGCGACGAGCCCCTCGATAACACCGCCGCCCTCGAGCAGCGTCTGGGTCCGGAGAAGAGTTGGCGATCCTACATTTTCTCCGACGGCTTCATCGGCAACAGCCGGATCAACGAGCTCCAGCTCGTCGATCCAGCCACCGGCGAGGTCAAGCCGCTGGGGATCGTCGGGGCGACGCAGATCCAATGGCTCAGTGGGGACGAGGTGCTGATCGGCCGTAACACCAGCGGTTACTGCTCGCTGGACGCCGAACTGGAATGGTGGCGGCTGGAGCTCTCCAGCGGTACGGCCGTTCGTCTGGAGCAAGAGCCCCCGCCCGACGACGGCTGGGTCTCGTCGACGATGGACGAGCTGAGCACCCCGGACGGTCGCCGTTTCTACGCCGTCGACGGCGTCACGGCCTACCAAGTGGAGGGCGTCGAGTATCGGTTGGGTCCGGGGGAGCCGGTGCTCGCCGCCGGGGACGGCTCCGGCGTCGTCTGCCTGGTCCGCGAGGAAGATGACTGGCTGGGCGCCCTGATCTACTACGAGCTGGCCCGCTAGTCCTGATGACAGCCAACAGAGGTGATGTCGAATGCTGACCGCCGAGCGAATCGAACGGGAGCGGGCGCGTTTCCCGGTCACCAAGCGCTACGCCTACCTCAACCATGCCAGCCGCGGTCCGTTGTCGCCGCCGGCCGCCGAGTCCGTCGAGCGCGTCGCCGAGGAGATGCTCTACTGCCATCCCTCGCAGATCACGGGCATGGTCGAGGACCTGGACCAGACCCGGGCGGCGGTGGCCGAGCTGATCGGGTCCGGCAAGCGTTCCATCGGCCTGGTGGCCAACACCTCCTCGGGCCTGGCCCTGGCGGCGGGTTCGCTGCCCGTCGGCGCGGGCGACAACATCGTCCTGCGCCGGGGGGAGTTTCCGGCCAACATACTGCCCTGGCTCAACCTGCGGCGGCGGGGCGTCGAGGTCCGTTGGCTGGAGAACCGTCCCGGCGGTGTGACCGTCGACGACCTGGCCGCGGTCTGCGACGGGGCCACTCGAATCGTCTCCCTCTCCTGGGTCGACTTCGCCGACGGCGCGCGCATCGATACGGCGGCCCTGGGCGGCTTCTGCCGCGAACGGGAGGTGCGCTTCGTCGTCGACGCCATCCAGGGCGTCGGCGCTCTCGAGGTCGATCTCAGCGGCATCGACGTCCTGGTCTGCGGCGGGGGCAAGTGGACCCTGGCGCCCCAGGGCGGCGGCTTCATCTACCTGGCGCCGGAGCTGGTCGAGGAACTGGAACCCGACCGGCTGGGCTGGCTCTCCGTGGTTCCCAACGCCGACCTCAAGCTCGACCGGTTGACCGACTACGAGCAGCCCCTGGCCCCGGACGGCCGCCGGTTCGAGGCCGGCAGCAACTCCCTGCTGACCCAGATCGCCCTCGGCGCGAGCTGCAATTACCTGGCCGACATGGGAGCCAAACACATCGAGAAGCGCATCGTCGAACTCTGCGACTACCTGATCGAGGGGCTGACCGCCGCCGGTCAGACCATCACCAGCCCCCGGATCGAGGGCCGGCGCAGCGGGATCGTCACCTTTAGCGCTCCCGAGCCGCAGACCCTGTTGCAGCGCCTGCTGGAACGCGACATCATCGTCAGCCTGCGCGAGGGCGACATCCGCGTCGGCGTCCACTTCTACAACAACCGGGCCGACCTGGACCGGTTGATCGAGGCGTTGTGAGATGACCGCGATCCGCCCCCTCGGCCCGGACGAGCGGGAGGCCTACCAGGCCCACCTGGAGCGGGTCGATTCCGTGGATCACGCCCCGTCCCTGGAGGATGAGGCGGCCTTCGTGTTGGGGGCCTTTGCCGACGCTGACGGACGGACCGCCCTGATCGGTCACCTCTCCGTCCACCTGCAGCCCTTGGAGCATCGGACGGATCTGCCGCTGAGCCTCCTCGAGCTGGAGAACGCAAGCTTCAGCGACAGCTATCCCCCCGGGCTGGTCGAGGGTTTCGTCTGGACCTTCGACGTCGAGGAGGCTTACCGCCGCCGGGGGATCGGCCGCCGGCTCCAGCTCGCCGCCCTGGAGGAGTGCCGCCGCCGCGGATTGTATCAACTGCGCTCCTGGTCCTCCCTGGACCGTCCGGCCAACTACGCCCTCAAGATCGGCCTGGGTTTCGCCGTCCACCCCGGCCACGCCTATCTGCCCCGGCGCGAGAAGTGGGTCCGCGGCGTGTACTTCGTCATGTCGCTGCGCTGAACTCCGCCGCGCCCGCCCGCAGCTTTCAATGGACGGCTCTGCCGACAAGCGCCCTATGCCGATTAACGCCGACGAATACGATTACGAGCTGCCCCGGGAGCTGATCGCCCAGTACCCGGCCGAACGCCGCGACACCTCGCGGCTGATGGTGCTGATCGGCAACCGTCCCCCGGAGCACCACGTGTTTCACGACCTGCCGCGTCTGCTGCGCGAGGGCGACCTGCTGGTGGCCAACGACAGCCGGGTCATCCCGGCGCGCATCCGCGGGACCAAACGTGAGGGCGGGGCCGGGGTCGAGGCTCTGCTGCTGCGCGATCTGGGGGACGGGCGCTGGACGGCGTTGGCCCGGCCCGGCAAACGGTTGCACATCGGCCAGCACATCGATTTCCGCGGCGGTTTGACCGCCGAGGTGCTGGCCAAGCTCGACAACGGCGAGCTGGTCCTCGGTCTGGCCTCTGCGCGACCGTTGATGGAGATCCTGGAGGAGTTCGGCGAGGCCCCGCTGCCGGTCTACATCGACCGCCCCCGCGGCGCCGACGCCGCCGACACGCGACGCTACCAGACCATCTACGCCCGGCGCCCCGGCTCCATCGCCGCCCCCACCGCCGGACTGCACTTCACCCCGGGTTTGATCAGTCGCCTGCAGGGCCTGGGCATCGGCTGGCTGACCGTCACCCTGCACGTCGGCTACGGCACCTTCGAGGCCCTGCCCGAGGGTGAGCTCTCCGGGCACCGCCTGCACACCGAGCGTTACTCCGTGGGCAAGAAAACGGCCCGGTTGATCAACGAGGCCCGCCTGGCCGGACGCCGGGTCATCGCCGTCGGCACCACCAGCGCCCGGGTGCTGGAAACCCTGGCCGACGTGCGCGGTCTGATCCAGCCCGGCTCCGGCGAGACCGACCTGTTCATCCACCCGCCCTACCGTTTCCGCGCCGTGGACGGTCTGCTGACCAACTTCCACCTGCCGCGCTCCAGCCTGCTGATGCTGACGGCCGCCCTCGTCGGACGCGAGCGCATTCTGTCGGCCTACGATGAGGCCGTCGCCGAGGGCTACCGCTTCTACTCCTACGGCGACGCCATGCTGCTGCTGCCCCACGGTTAGAAGGCTGACGACCGTATCGCGAAGACGGGGCGGGATTCCAATCCCGCTCCCGCCCGCTGTTTGCCGGGCCGGAGTTACGACGAAGTCGTAACTCCAATGCTGCGAAGCAGCACCGGCACCAGTTTCTTGCACGCGCAACGAACCCTTGATCGGGTTCGTTGCGCAAGAAATGCGCCGGCCCTTCGTTGTCGGTGTTTCCCACCCTTCTGGCGTTTCTTACGTTTCTTAAGATGGGCGACTGAGGACAGTCGGCCCTACGGTATCCGGCTGATGTAGACGCGCCCCGGAAGGGGCGGGTTTTTTCTACCGCCCGCGGGTCGTCGCGGATTGAGGTTTGGTGCGGTTCGGTGACGCTCAACGGCGACGGGGAACGGAGCCCCCGACCCACCGGGCTCTCGGATTGTGGCGAAGGGCGGAGGGTATCCTCCCCCGCCCGGCGCGTAATGCAAAACGAAACCCTAGAACTTCAGCGAGTAGCTGACCCGGTGGACGTAGCCCAGCGGCTCCCGGGGAACCAGGGCGTAGTCCAGCGAGCCGTAGATCAGCCCGGAGAGGGCGTCCAGCCCAAGGCCCAGGCAGACGCCGGACCAGGAATCGTGGTCGTCGAGAATGCGGTAGCCGGCGCGCACCGCCACGCCTTCGACGGCCCACCACTCGATACCGACATCGGCTTCGAGGGTGTTCTCGAAGCGCCAGACGGCGTCGGCGGTGAGGTTCAGGCTCTGGCGGAAGAGGCTGGTGCCCAGACCGAGGCGCACGGCCATCGGCATGGGATCGCCGACGGCGAGGATGGTGACCGGAGGGCCGAGGTTCTCGGCCACCAGGCCGACGCGGAAACCGTTATAGCGAGTGTGGTAGAGCAGACCGAGGTCGCCGGCGAAGCCGTGGCCGATCTCGGTGTCGTACTTCTGGAAGACGTAGCGCGCCGCCAGGCCCAGCGAGAAGCCGGAGCCGAAGTCGAGGGCCAGACCGCCGCCCATGGCGCCGCAGCCGACCCAGTACTCGCCGTGGGGGTCGCCGTAGCTGTCGCGGCGGGTCTCGTTGGCGTAGAGCAGGTTGAGGTCCAGGCCGAAGGAGAGGCTGCCGCCGGCCTCCTGGGCGAAACCGATCCAGCCGTGGTGGACGTCGCCGAGAATGTTGGCGTAGAAGCTGCCCAGCTCGGTTTTGACGATCTGACTCAACCCGGCGGGATTGTAGGTCAGGCCGTAGACGTCGTCGGAGATTGCGGCGTAGGCGCCGGCCAGGGCCATCGGACGGGCGCCGACGCCCAGGTTGAGGAAGTCGGCTCCCGAGGTGCCCGGCCCCCCGCCCTGAGCCGCGGCGGCGCTGACGAGGACCAAAACAAAGAGCAGGAGGAGTCGACGGCTCATAGCGGTTACCTTTCGCTTGCCGGGTTGCGCGACGGAATCGGGGGCGAGAAGCGCTCAGCGGATGAGGGTGAACTTGCCGTGGCCGACGTGATAGTCGCCGGAGTCGACGGTATAGAAGTAGAGCCCGCTGGCGCAGGGTTGGCCCTCGGAGTTCAGGCCGTCCCAGGAGGCCTGGCCGAAGGCTTCATCGACCTCGTCCTCGCCGAGGGTGTCGACGAGGTCGCCCGAGAGGGTATAGATGCGGACGCTGACCCGCAGATTGTGCTCGAAGAAGAAGGTCAGCACGCGGTCGTCGGGGATGGTGAAAGGGTTGGGACCGCACATCACCCCTGTGGTCAGCGGGTTGCGGATGCTGGTGACGTAGAGCCGGATGGGGTTGTCGGAATCGGAGATACCGTCGATGTAGCAGGTGCTCTTGCCGTCGCCGTAGGGCAGGGAGCTGGGGTTGGTGTCGGGGCCGAAGACGCGCTTGGAGAAGTAGCCGGGGAAGGGGTCGCCGTCGTCGCCCAGGTTGACCAGGCCGTCGAGATCGCTCAGTCCGTCGGCGGCCTCGAGGTCGACGCCCTTGTGGAACTCGTTGTCGTTGATCCGTCCCGAGGCCAGCTCGGCGTTGATGATCTCCTCGTCGACGTGCCAGATCAGCAGGCCGTGAAGGGGGCCGGGATGGTCGGGGTCGATGTGCTCGAGATAGGACAGGCCGCGATCGAAGCCGATCTGCTGCCGGTTCTCCAGCAGGAAATACTCCTCGGGTCCGGCGACGGTGACCTTGAGGAAGCGGGTGCCGCCGGCGGGGGGCGCGCTCTCGGCCCGGTAGATGGCGTGGGGCTGGTTGCGCCCCTGGGTGGCGTGATCGAAGGAGACCCAGCCCATGTAGATCTTGCTCCAGGCGCAGGGGTGGACGGGGCAGTTGCCCGGCAGGGGTACGCGGGAGGGCGAAGCGACGATGCCCGTCCAGGCCCCGTAGCCCATCAGGCCCCAGTGACCGATGCCGTTGGAGTCCGGATTGTCGATCGAGGGGGTGGCGTCGTAGAGGGCGGGCAGCCCCAGCAGGTAGCCGAAGCTGTGGCAGAACGGCCCGACGGTCACCAGCAGCTCGTTGCCGTCGTCGACGCCGTCGTAGAGTTCCTCGGGCACCAGCATGAAGTCGTCCACGCGCACGCCGTCGTCGGTCTGATAGGGTCCCGGACCGCCGTCCGCGGAGAGGTCCCATTTGCAGCTCCAGATGTCGTCGTCGGAGCCGCTCTGCTCGGCGCCCCAACCGGCGTGGACGACGAACAGGGCGTCGACGTAGCCGTCGTCGTCGGAGTTCTGCGGGTCGGCGGAACGGGGGATGCCGTCGGGACCGTCGTTGTCGTAGGCGGCGAAATTGATCCGCGAATCGACGAAGTCCAGGGCGTAACGCACCAGCCCCTGGGAGTTGCGCGGGTAGGCGCCGAAGCCGTATTCGTCGCTGGCAAAGAAGGCGTAGTCCAGCTCCTCGCCGGATTCGGGGTCGGTGCCCGAGATGCGGATCCAGGCGCTGTCGACATCGACGGATTCCTCACCCACGATGCGCACCTGCCCCCCGGAGACCTCGTCCCAGTAATCGGTGAAGGTGCCCGGTTCCTGGTTGGTACGGAAGATCAGCTTGCCGTAATCCAACGGCGGGTGGATGTCCTTGTCGGCCCGCCGATCGACGAAGTCCACCAGGATGACCAGGGGGCGGATGGTGCCGTCGGCCAGGGGGCTGGGCACCTCCGGGGTGTCGACGGCGGCGGGGAAGGTGACCGGAGTGGCGACGGCGGGTTCATCCAGCCCCAGGAGGTTGTACCACTCGGTGGGCATCGGCGGTACGGCGGCGGCGGTGCTGCAACAGGCCAGCAGAATCGGCAGGCCGGCCGAAAGCGATAATCTGATTGCTTGGCGCACGGGGTTTCTCCAAGGGTCGACGGGGGTTACGGGCTAAATATAGCAAAGGACGGGGTCGGATGCCAGCTTTTGGCCCGACCCCGTCGCTGCTGTTGTAGTTGCTTGACGGACTCTAACGCAGTTGCCGTTTCAATTCACCCCAACTGGTGTTGTTGATCGGGGCGTCGGACTCGACGATGACAACGGCGGTCATCGCCGGATGAACGGTGCAATAGTAGTCGAACTCGCCGGCTTCGTTGAAGGTGTAACTCCAACTCTCTCCATGACTCAACAGGCCGGAATCGAAGTCACCGCTGTCATGGGTGACGCTGTGATCGACCATGTCGATATTGGTCCAGGTTATCGTATCGCCCACGCTGATGGTCTTTGCGGCCGGGTCGTAGTTGAAGTCCTGAATGTCGATCTGGTGGTCGGCGGCGACGACGGGGACGGCCAGGGCGATGACGAGTAAAGCGGCTAAGTGACGCATCGGAGCTCCTCCGTTCGGCTTGGTGGCTGATTTCAATTATCATTATATACTAAGTTGAGACTAAATTTCAATAAGGCTTACGGCGCGGCCCACGCCTAACGCCCCGCCGACGACCGGCGTCAAAACCGCCGGGCACCCGCCAACCACCCGAGCCGCGCCGGAACTGGTACGGTTTTTGCATCTCGGCGACCGTTACCAACGATGATAACGGTCCGCCTCCGCAAAAACCGTACCAGTTCCGGCGCGCGGGGTCCGGTGAGGTTCAGCTGATCAAGCGGTCGTCGGCGGGGCGTTTCACTCGTAGCGGCTCAGATCGGGATGATCGTCTTCGAGGGCGGCCAGGAAGCGGCGAATGCGTTCCAGGGGCGCCTCGGCGTACAACGTACTCAGTACTTCCAGGGCGTGGCGCCGCCGCTCTTCACCGCCGAGCAGCCGCCAGCGGTGATAGGACAGCAGGCGGCGCTCGAATTCCTGGGGGATTAGGCCCTCGATCTCCGCCAATTCTTCCTCTATGTCTACCGGGTCGGTTTCGCCGCGTCGCACCCGCAGGGTCAGCCGCAGCAGACGCAGCTTGTGGCGGGCCTCGATGTTATGGGTTTCCCGGGCGACGACCAGAGCCCGCCGACAGAGATCGTCAGCCTCGTCGAGGTGGCCTTGAGCGTAGCGCAGCTCGGCGAGGGAGAGCTGATACAGGGGCTGATAGTAGCGCATGCCGATCTCGACGGCCAGCTCGAGAGCCCGTTGAAGGTGCTCGTCGGCCTCCCGCAGGCGCTCCTGTTCGAGGAACATGGAACCCAGGCTGAAGTGGGCGTAGCTGGCGCCGGCCTTTTCCTCGATCCGCCGGGTGAGGGCCAGCATCTCTTCCAGGTGCTCACGGGCGGTTGTGTAGTTGCCGAGCTGGAGGTGGATGCTGCCGATGTTGGCGTGGGCCGTCGACAGGTCGCTGAGATTGCCGATCTCCAGGCTCAGCTTCTGCAGGCGGGCGAAGTAGTCGAGGGCGGTGTCGAAGTTGCGCCGGTACAGGTGGACCACACCGATATTGGCCAGCGCGTGGCCGATATCCATCCGGGAGTCGATGCGCTCGGCGATGGCCAGGGAGTGCTCGTAGAGCTCACGGGCCTCGTCGAGGCGTCGTTGCTGCAGGTGGATGTTGCCGAGGTTGCCGAGAACGTGGCAAAGCTTGTAATCGTTGCCCAGCCCGGCGAACAGGTCCCGGGCGCGCTCGAGGGCGGCGACGGCGCGTTCGAAGTCGCCCAGCTCATAATGGATCAGGCCCAAGCGTCCCAGAGTGTGAGCCAGGTGGGAGTCGTCTCCCAACTCCAGCGCCAGCTCATGGGTCCGTTCCATCACCGCCAGGGCTCGGGGGAATTCGCTGCGCCCCTGATGGATCATCGCCCGGACCCCCAGGGCGTCGATGGTTTTACCGGTGTCCCGGCATAGTTGATAATGGGTGAGGCATTCAGCGACGGCCTCTTCGGCCTCGCGGTAACGGTTGGTGAAGTGGAGCTGGACGGCGCGGTGTAACTGGACGTCGGCGATCAGGTCCTCGGCGCCGATTCTCCTGGCCGCGGCCAGGGCCCGGGCCGTCGTCTCGTCGGCCTCGGGCCAACGACCCAGGTGGTGCTGAACCTTGCCCAGCTTGAGCAGCAGGCTGATGCGCCGTTCCGCTTCGTGCTCGACCTCCAGGGAGCGCTCGAGCAGGGCCAGGGCGTCGTGGTTGTGATAGTTGGCCACGGCGTAGTCGACGGCCAGTTCGAGGTAACGCAGCTCCCGCTCAGGCTCTTCGGCGCGGCCGTAATGGTGGGCCAGCTCGGCGTAGCGTCGTGGATCGTCGGGGAACTCGCGCTCCAGAACGCGGGCCGTCAGTCCGTGCAGCTCGCGCAGCCGTCCCCGCAGCATCATGCCGTAGGCCGCCTCGCGCAGCAGGACGTGGCGGAACAGATAGAGCAGGCTGGACAGGGACAGCCAGATCAGTTCGCGCTCACCCTCCCGCAACAGAGCCTCGAGGCGCTCCCCGCGCAGCACGGCGCCGAGGATCCGCGGATCGAACTCCCGACCCAGCACCGCCGCCGTTTTGACTACTTGCTTCAGCCTGGTGGACAAACGGTCCAGGCGAGCCACCAGCAGGGTCCGGATGCCGTCGGGCAGGGAAGCGATGTCGCCGCGGAGTTGCACCCGACCGTCGCGCTCCTCGAGGAGCGCATTCTCGCTCAGATACCCGCAGAGCTGCTCCAGATAGAAAGGGTTGCCGGCGCTGCGCTCCAGGATGTGGGTATAGAGCTCCCGTTCGACGGGCCGGCCGAGGAGCTGCTCGATGAAGAGCGCGACGTCGGCCTCGTCCAGCTCCGCCAGCTCCAGCTCCGGCGCCGCTGCGTCGTCACCGAGGCGGGGTTTGGCGCCGTCATCGCGGTAACGGGACAGCAGCACCAGGGACAGGCGGGGCTTCTCCAGCCTTTGCAACAGCTTGAAGAAGCGACGGGAGTCGTCGTCGAGCCACTGGAGATCGTCGAGGACCACCACGCTCGGCGCGAGCAGGGCCCGGGCGCGAAAGAAGTCCCGGGCGGCGAACAGCCGGTTGTTGAAGCTCACCTCGGCGGGCAGGCCGGCCTCGTCCTCCTCGTCGTGAGAAAGGCCGACCAACACCTTCAGGTAACCGCGCTGGCGCTCGAGCGCGGCGGCGAGGGCGGCGGCTCCGGACTGCTCCGTGCGCAGCAAGTCGGCGACCAACTCGTCGAAACGTCGGGCGAAGACCGCGGCGTTCGCCTTCTCCGAGGTGCCGTCGAAGAGGAAGAAGCGCCGCAGGTGGGCGGTGACGGGGTTGAGGCTGCGCCGTAGCACGGCGTCGGCCTGGAGATCGAGGTAGCTCAATTCGGGATGCCGACGCTTGAACTCCTCGAGCAACCGGCTCTTGCCCACCCCGGGCTCGCCGTAGATGTAAAGCGTACCTCCAGCACCGGTCCGTTCGAGCAGTCGCCGCTCCAGCAGCTTCAGTTCGTTTCGCCGACCGTAGAACGGCCCGCTGGATCCGAGCGCCGCCGGTCGTCGGCGGCGTCCCTCCAGGTGGACGGCCCGCTCGGCCGCATCAATCTTCTCGAGGCCCGCCGAACGTTGGGGCCGCAAGCGGTATCCCGAAGCCAGATCGTCCGCCGCGGCCGGAGCGGTGAGGATCGCGCCGGGCGCGGCCCGCTGGCACAGCCGGGCGGCCAGGTTGATCGGATCGCCGATCAGGGAGTAGGTGCAGCGGCGGCGGGAGCCGATCAGTCCGGCGTAGACCGTTCCCCAACCCAGGCCCATCCTCAGGGGCTCCTCCGCCTGCTCCGCGACGCTGAGGGCGAAATCGGCCGCCCGCTCCAGGGTGCGCTCGTAGCTCACCGGGGCGCCGAAGATGACCAGCATCAGCGGCCCCTTGTCGGCGAATTCCAGCGAGGCGAAGTAGCCGCCGTAGCCCTCGCAGAGCTTGAGAACCGGGTTAACAAGGGCGTCGAGTTCAGCATGACCGCGGTCGGTGAAACCGATGAACAGGGCCGCCGCGTCGCGGAACTCGCCCCGGCCGCTGAACTCGATCACCCGTTCGGGGAAGAACAACCGACCGACCCGCCGGTGGATCTCCCGACGCCGGGGCAGCCGGGGCCGGACGGCTTCGGCGGCCGGCGATGACGTTGCTCCGAAGTAGTGCTCGTCGAAGAGGACGACCCCCGGCTCGACCCGGTCGCCCAGGCGAGAACAGCGCTCCACCGCCGGACCACGGAAGTACCAGGTGCGTAATCCCGCGCCCGGGATGCCCCACTCCACCCGCCCGCCGGACAGACCGATCCGCAGGGCCAGCTCCACCCGGCCCAGGCGGCTGTGTTGTATCCGGCGCCGTGCGAAAGCCGCCGCGACAGCCACGGCTGTCAGCCGGGCATTTGCGGGATCATCGGGCAGCACCGCCGTCATCGCGTCGCCGGCGAAACCCGTCACGAAACCGCCGTAGCGGTAGATCTCGTTGATCATCGGCCGGAAGGTGTCGTTGATGATCCCGGAAAGAACCTCGGCCCCCTCGGGTCCGTGCCTGGTCAACCGGCGGGTCAGGGCGGTGAAGCCGCTCAGGTCGCAGAACAGCGTCGCCGCCGCGAAGGCGCCGTGGTACTCGTTGGCGGTGAAGCGTCGCTGGATGAAGCGGGGCAGCAGATTATGCATTGGACCTCGCCGGTTTGGGTTTGCTTATTCTACCCACCGAACCGGACTTGAACGGGGCTTGTTTAGCTCTGCTACGTATCACCCTAACTTTAACATACGAGACGCCGGGTGGGTCGAAGCGGGGCGTCGGCGACCTTTGAAAACCCTCTCGCCCGTATCCTCCGGGATGCCGACGCCGGAACCGGCACGGTTTTTGCATCTCGGCGACCGTCGGAGCGGCGGCGACGGTCCGCCTCCGCAAAAACCGTGCCGGTTCCGGCGGCCCGGTTCGGCGGTTTGGTGCGCGGCGCCGGGGGTTTGTTTTCAAAGGTCGTCGGCGCAGCCGTTCAACAATCGGAAAACCATTTAAAAACGGAGACCCGGCCGGGTCTCCTGTCGGTTGTTCAACGAAGTGCGAGCGGGCTATTCGCTGGCCCATTCATCGAGGAAGCGGGCGATCAGTTTCTTCTCGTCCATCTCGATACGCTTCTGTTCGTCGGCGTCGGCGCGTTCGAGGGTGTCGTTTCTGATCTGGCCGATGACGTCGGAGTGTTGCTCCTCGAGCAGGGCCTTGAACTGTTTGAGGGCCTCGTCGTTATCGACGGCGCCCAGCCATTCGGTCTTGCGACGATAGAGGATCTTGCCGCTGGAGAAGACGAGGGTGACGATGTAAGGAGCGTCCTTGCTGCCCCGCGTCTCGGTCTGGACGTGGTAGACCTGGTTGTTGATGCGGATGTTGTCGTTATAACCGGGCAGTAGCATTATGGTCGGCCTCGCGGGTGGGGCTGCGGAATGCGTCGTCGAGGTCATTATACTGGAAAGCTTCGTCGTTGACTACCGCCGCGGAGAAAAAGAAGTTAATCTCCGGCGAGGGGGTCGAAAGCGTCGTCGGCGGCGGGGGCGTCTTCGTGCCAGAGTCCGTCGGCGCCCAGCAGGCGGGCGAGCTGCTTTTTCAGCTCGTCGCAGCCGGCTCCGGTGGCCGCGGAGACGGCGATTACGGGCAGTTCGAGCTCGGCGCGCAGCCGGGCGACGCACTCTTCGCTGTCGGGCAGCTCGGTCTTGTTGGCGCAGACCAGGCCGACGCGCTCGTCGAGCTCCGGGCTGAAGGCGCGCAGCTCCCGGCGGACGGTGCGGTAATCCTCGAGGGGCTCGCGGCCCTCGGTGGCCGCGGCGTCGACTACGACGACGATCACCCGGGTGCGCTCGAGGTGGCGGAGGAAATCGTGACCCAGTCCGGCGCCCTCACCGGCGCCGTCGATCAGGCCGGGGACGTCGGCCATGACGAAGCCGCGGTCGCGGTCGATGGTGACGACGCCCAGATGGGGGGACAGGGTGGTGAAGGGGTAGGCGGCCACCCGGGGCCGGGCGTTGGAAAGCCGGGCCAGCAGCGAACTCTTGCCGGCGTTGGGCATCCCGGCCAGGCCGACGTCGGCCAGTACCTTGAGCTCCAGGCGCAGCTCAAGGACGTCGCCGGGGCGGCCCGGTGTGGCGAAGCGCGGCGTCTGGCGGGTGGGGGTGGCGAAGTTGGAGTTGCCCAGCCCGCCCCGACCGCCGGCGGCCAGCAGCACCTGCTCGCCGGCTTCGTCCAGGTCCGCCAGCAGGACCTCCTCGGGCAGCTTGTAGACCTGGGTGCCCGGCGGGCAGTTGACGACGAGGTCGGCGCCGTCGGCGCCGGTCCGGCGCTGGCGACCGCCGGCTTCGCCGTCGGGAGCCCGGTAGAGCGGTTGGTAGCGGAATTTCTCCAGGGTGGTGAGGTGAACGTCGGCCCGCAGGTAGACCGAGCCGCCCCGGCCGCCGTTGCCGCCGTCGGGGCCGCCCTTGGGGACGTACTTCTCCCGGCGGAAGCCGACGTGGCCGTCGCCGCCCTTGCCGCTTCTGACGGTGATTTTCGCTCGATCGATGAACATGGTAGCCTTACCGGCCCGGTTCGAGGGCCGCGGCGCTCCGACGGGCAAGGAAAAAACCGCCCGCGGGCGGTTTTCCAGACTCGGACCGCGGCGCGGAAACGCCTAGACGGCGGTGACGGAAACGTAGCGGCGGTTACGCCGGGTGTAGAAATCGACGCGGCCGTCGATCTTGGCGAACAGGGTGTGGTCGCGTCCCAGACCGGCGCCGGGGCCGGCGTGGAAGTTGGTGCCGCGTTGGCGCACCAGCACGGAGCCGCCGGTGACCAGTTGGCCAGCGAAACGCTTGCAGCCCAGACGTTTGGATTCGGAGTCACGTCCGTTGCGGGAAGAACCGCCTGCCTTCTTGTGAGCCATAACTATCCCTCGGTGTTGATGTTAGCTACTGCGGGTCCCAGTTCGCGCCGTAGTGTATTACCTGCAGGCCCTCTTGTCAAGGGTTTTCTCATCCCGGCAAGCCTTGTATCCGTTCTGGAGTGTAAGCATCCGGATCGTTGTCCGATCCCTTGTTCGCTCGTCGGGGATTGTGTCCTGCCGGGCCTGTCGGGCTGAGTTTTGAGCCATCGTGGGTTAGCGTTGGCTCGGCCGTGGCCGAGATACTGGAGACTATCTACGGAGCTGATAACGGTAAACTTGCAGCCCACCATACTTATTATCTCGTGTTTGTTCAGCAGTAGTTTTTCTTGCTGAATAATAAAGGAGTCGCCGGTCGATCGGTGACTCCTTTATTATCATTTGAATTGAGCTTTAATCCAGCCAAAACTGCACTGTTGAACACCACTTCCTGAAAGTATTATAATAAACTTTGGTCTTTGCCATCTATAAATCATAACATCACTTGAAACTGCCTGCATATATCCTTCATATAATCGTAGTCCATTC
>WJLX01000118.1 GCA_014728225.1 Candidatus Coatesbacteria bacterium
CCCCTCCAGAGGGGACCGTCGCGCTGCGGCTAACGCTGGAAAGGTCTTCGTTTGGGCTCAGAGCAGCTCGCGGGCGGTCAGGGTCAGCTCGAGTTCCTCACCGTCGCGGCGGACGGTCAGTTGGAGTTCGCTTCCCGGCGGAGCGGTCAGGGTCTCGGCGACGGCGGCGGCGCTCCAGTCGGCGGCGGGACGATCGGCGAAGGAGACCAGTTCGTCGTCGACGTGCAGACCGGCCTCGGCGGCGGGGGAGTCTTCCCAGACGTAGACCACCAGCGGGGTGTCGCTGAGGAAGGTGAAGCCGACGCCGAAGGTGTTGACGGGTTCGGCTGGTCCGGGTCCGCCGTCGGGGGCTTCGAGGATCAGGCGTTTGCCGGTGTAATCGAGGGTCACCCGGGCGAAGCGGGCCAGCTCGGCCTGACCGATATTGCCCTGGAGGCGTTCGCCCTCCATCACTCCGCCGCCGCCGACGGCCAGGACGACGGGGGTGGCGGGCAGTCGGAAGGCGCCGAGGTGGAAGGTCTCCAGCCGGGTCAGTTGGTGTTCGTTCATCCCGCCGAAACCGCCGGTGAGGATGGGGTGGTGGTCGGGATGGCTTTCCAGCAGGCCGAGGGCATCGACGGCGGGGGCGTGGACGGTGGTGTAGGCGGAGTTGCCCAGATCGAGGAGGTAGGGGGCGGGGTCGTGGTCCTCGACGGCGGCGCGGACGACGGGCAGGTTGCCCTCGAACTCCAGGGGCAGGATCTCGACCCGGCCGGGGACGGGTTCCGGCGGTTCGTAGGCGGCGGGGTCGTGGAAGCGGACGAGGCCGGCGGCGTAGTCGACGCTGACGGGCAGGCGGGCGAAGATCTCGTAACCCAGAATACCGTCCCAGTCCGCCCCCAGGGCCCGGGCGAAGGGGGAGAAGTCCATCGTGATCAGGGTGGGTTGTTCGATGGTCAGCCCGCCGAGTTCCAGGCCGTCGGCGGTAACGACGGAGACGGAGCCGGTGCCCCCGGCGCCGGCGGCGGGCAGCTCGCCCTGGACCTCGAGGCCCAGCTCGTCGGCGAAGGCGGCGTCGAGGCAGCTCATCCCGGCGCCGGAGTCCAGCACCATCCGGCAGGGTTCGCCGTTGACGACGGCCTCGACGAACAGCAGGTTGAGGGTCTGTTCGCAGGGCAATTCGACGTAGTCGGCTCCGACGGGGAAGTCGAGGGTCAGCGACGGGCTGGGTTGGAAGTCGGCGGGAGCGAGTTCCGGATTGAGCTCGTAGCTGTCGATATGCTGGATCGAGGAGGGCAACCCCTCCCCCATATTGAGGCGGTAGTCGGTGGCCAGGGTCAGGCCCTCGAATTCGGTGAAGGCGTCGGCGGTGACCACGACGGTCAGGGTCTCGTACTCCGAGCGATGACCGAGGAAAGCACCGTCGTCGACGGCGAAGTAGCAGGTCCGGGCCATGAAGGGTAGGGGGGCGTCGTAGTGGGGTTGGTAGCGCAGGACGTGGCAGGCCTCGCCGGCGAATTCGCCTTCCTCGAGGTAGACGACGTCGTAGACGTCCCCGCTGGGGTAGCAGTAGAGGAAGGTTTCGAAGACGGCGTCGGTGTAAGCGGCCTCGAGCTCCTCACCGGCCAGCTCGCGCAGCTCACCGTTGGGCGCCAGGCTGTAACCGCCCCCGGGCAGCAGATAGGTTTCCTGGTGCAGGGCCGGCAGGTCGTTGACCAGGCGGTAGTGCAGTTGTTGCAGGAAGGGCGCGGCTGTGATGCGGCCCTCGCCGTCCGGGGTGGGCAGCGGCGTTCCGTACAGCAGCGCGATGCTGAACTCCCCGGCCATCCCGCCCAGGTTCATCTCGCCGGCCAGGCGTAGCCCGGACAGCCCGTTCCAGATCGTTTCAACGCCGACGAGGTCGCGGTGCTGTTCGAGGACCGCCGCGGCGGTTGGATCCGTGGCCGCCGCGGCGGCGAGGGCAATCAGGCAGACCAGTATAACGGTTCGCTTCATGAGGTCTTCTCCAAGGCGGATGGCTTCAAGGCGCTCAGGTGGTCGACGAGGAGCCGGGCCGTCGCCAGGCGTTGCAGGGAACGCTGGGCGTCGGCCAGCTCGAGATGGTTGGCGGCCAGCAGCAGGTCGGCTTCCCCGCCCAGAGCGGCGAGTTCGGCCTTAGCCAGTTCGAGGCGGGTTTCGTCGAGGCGGAAGCCCGCGGCGGCGCCGCCGACGTAACGGTCCATCAACTGACGCAGCCGCTGATCGAACTCCGCCGGGGTGACGCCGTCGCCGATGCGGGTCAGACGCTCGAGCGGGGCGACGGCGCGACGCAGAGCGAGCGTCAACTCCTCGTCATCGGGCTGGGGACGCTCAGCGGGCGGGGGCGGCCGCAGATCGGCCAGGGCGGCGCCGAGGCGGCGGCCCTCGGCCAGACAGCCGGCCAGGCCCTTGCCCGCTCGCCCGCCGACACAGGCTCCGGCGGCATAGAGCCCCGGTACGCCCGTCGAGCCGTCGGCCCGAACGGCGATCCCGGCGACGCTCATCCCGCCGTCCAGGCGCGGCGGAGCTAATCCGAGCTCGAGCAAGCGCGGCACGCCGCCGTTCTCCTGCGGCGGCCAGCCGAGAACGGCGGCGGGGTGGCGCTCCAAGTAGCGCCGTCGCAGCTCCCTGCGGCCCTCGCCATCCAGACCGCCGCTGTCCGCCAGCAACGGTCCGGCGCCGGCTTCGAGCTCCAACAAAAGGCGTCGCAGCTCGGCCTCGTCGTCGGCGAGCGCCCCTTCACCCGCACCGCGCAGGGGCAATCCCAGATCGAGCAAGGGCTCGACGGGAGCGCCGGTTTCCGCCAGCACCACGGGCAGGTGGCGCTGGTCCAGCTCGATCAAGGTCGCCCCGGCGTCGTGGGCCAGGCTCCAGGCCGCTCCGGCGTTGAAGGGGTTGGCCGGACGGCGGTGGGGCGCACCGCAAAGGCCGGAGCCGTAGAGCCCCGCCGCCGGGCCCAGACAGAGCACTGTCAGCGGGGCCTCGAGGACGATGAAGACCTCCAGCCGCAGATGGAAGCACAGGGCGCCGACGACGCGGTCATCGCGCCGCAACAGATCGGTGACGAAGCAACCCTCGAGCGGCTCGGCGCCGGACCCGGCCGCCGCTGCGGCCAGCCGCGGCTTGAAGGCCTCGCCGTGCAGACGCAGGGTATAATCGTCCAGCCGCGGCCCGCAGCGCAACCCCAGGCCCCGGACGAACTCCGGCAGCCCGTCGAGTTCGTCGACCAGGCCGTCGCCGCCCCAGCGGCCATCGAGGGTTTTCTTGGCCTCGTCGTCGACGGGCAGCGGCGCCAGCCGGTCCGTCCCCGTCGCTAGCTCTCCGGAGCGCCCCAGCGCCGCCTGGTCGACGACCAGCACGGCGCGCTCCGGGTCGAGCTCCCGCAGGCGCAGGGCCGTCGCCAGGCCCGTGGCCCCGCCGCCCAGGATCAACACCTCGCAGGTCTTGCGCTCCACCGCCGCCATTCTCCACCACCGTGATCTTGAGGGTCGACTTCGATGATAAGCCGGTGGACCAACGGCGTCAAGGCGGAGACGCTGGTGGTCGAACCCGCTTTCGATTACAATCACTCGTGAGCCCAACCGGCCGGGGGTCAGTCGCCCAGGGCCTCAACAGTCAACAGGTGATCCAGCAACCGCGGCCAGCTCTCCTCCAGCGGCTGACCCGGATAATCGTAGACCTCGGCGATCGATCGACCGTAGCTGCCCTCGGCGACCACCCGCAGCCAGACGACGGTGCCGGGAAGGAAATGCTCCGTGGTCAGGCGGGAGTAGACAACGGCGCCTGGTTCAGGGGGCTCCTCCCCACCTACGTGGAGTTCCGGGGTGTCGACACCGGCGAAACGGACGTTTAACGTCGTTCCCCCGTCCAGCACGACCCAAATGGTATCGCCGTCGACCACTGAACACACAACACCACGCTGCAATTGCTCCGTCAACGGTGGAGCGTCTCCGACGGTGGCCAAGCTGACGCTTACACATAGCAAAACCAGAAACCTGTTCATCGTGCCTCCTCTCTTCAGCAAGCGGTGGCTCCCGGCGCCGCCCGTTGAAAAACAGCACCCGAACGTCGGCAGCTAGACGTGGCTCAGCGCCGGAACCGGCACGGTTTTTGCGGAGGCGAACCGTTACCCTCGTTCCAACGGTCGCCGAGATGCAAAAACCG
>WJLX01000119.1 GCA_014728225.1 Candidatus Coatesbacteria bacterium
AATAGAATAGCCCAAAAGTGGCCCAGCGTCAAGGTGTGCGCGCCGAATACCGGCGCGGATACAGTTGTTGAAGCCGCCGACCCTTACTGTACTGTACTGTACTGTACTGTACTGTTCGGAGCTGTTCGGAATGGATCGGAATGGAAACCGGCCGACCGGGGAGGCTGAGAAAAAGCAGGCTGCTTAAAGACCTGGGTAAGG
This sequence comes from Candidatus Coatesbacteria bacterium, assembly GCA_014728225.1. Taxonomy (NCBI): domain Bacteria; phylum Candidatus Coatesiibacteriota; species Candidatus Coatesiibacteriota bacterium. Next base: position 202 of record WJLX01000119.1, read on the forward strand.
GCAGTGGAGAGACTAAAGATCTTCGCGGTTACGCCGCCGGGCGTAGGAAGCGAAAACGATCAGGCAGAAGAGGAAACCGGCGCCGGCGCCGATGTAGAAGCCCAGGGGGGCGATGATCAGCCCGGCCCCCGCCGCCAGGGGCATAAAGACGGTGAAGTGGGTGGCCTTGTCCGAGGGTTTGGCGCGTTCGTCCTTCTCCATCACGGCCAATAAACCCACCTGGACGGCGGCGGTGGCCAACCCCGTGGCCAGGATGAACTCCAACAGCGGCGCCTCGGGCAGGCCGAGATCCAGCATCCCGCGGATCAGCCAGCCCAGGCCGAAGGGCACGAAGAAGGCGACGCCCCAGTTGATGGCGTCGCCGAGGAAGCGCAGCGGCACGCCGAGAACGAAGTAAACGACCCAGCAGACGGCGATACCGGCGGCCAACAGGATGGCGGTCAGGCTCATCGTTCGACTCCCGTAGCTGCTTCCTTTGACTGACTCTCTTGGATTTCCGCATGAAATCCGGAGCGCCCGGGGCTCACCCGCGGGGCGCCCCGGCGTTCGTCAGGCCTTGCAGACCGCCACACCGGCGGCGAAGGCCTGTTTGTTGACCTCGACGTACTTGTCCTTGACCCGGGTCTCGAGGGCCTTCATCCAGTGCTCCTCCTCGAGGGGCAGAGCGGGGGAGAGGGCGCCCAGCAGGACGACGTTGCCGGCCCGGGGCTCACCGAGTTCGGTGGCGATGTCGGTGGCCTTGAAGAGCCAGTAGCGTTTGGTGGCCGCCTCGAGGCGTTCGTCGATATCGGTGGGGTACTCGGCGGGGCCGCAACTGACAGACATCGGCCAGATCTCGACGTCGTTGACGACGGCGATGCCGACGCCGGGCTTGAGGTGGTCGAGCCAGCGGATGCCCTCGAGGCGTTCGAAGGCCATCAACACGTCGGCCTCGCCCTGACAGAGCAGGGGGCTGGCGACTTCCTCGCCGAAGCGGACGTTGGAGACGACGGAGCCGCCGCGCTGGCTCATCCCGTGGACCTCGGACTTCTTGACGTCGTAGCCGGCGAGCTGGGCGGCCTCGGAGAGGACCTCGCTGGCCAAGAGGACGCCCTGGCCGCCGACGCCGCAGATCAGTACGTTGGTAGTCTCGGACATCTGGTTTCCTCCAATGCTCAACCGTTGAACCGGATCGGGTTAGCGTCGCCGGGAAGCTATTCGGGATCCACGCACCAGGATTCCTTCTTGGTCTCCTCGGTGACCCGGGTGACGGCGCCGAACTTGCAGACCTGCTCGCAGAGACCGCAGCCCACGCAGAGGGTGGGGTCGAAACGGGCCTTGCCGTCGGTGCCCGAGGGGCTGATACCGGTACAGCCGAGGTTGATGCAGGCGCGGCACTTGACGCAGTTCTCCTCATCGACGTAGTACTCGACCCGGGGCAGCTCCTTGGCCCAGGGGGTCAGGGCGCAGGGACTCTTGAAAACGAGCACCGCCGGACCCTCGTGGTCGGTGGCCTCCTTGAGGGCCTGTTTGGTGGCCTCGAGATCGAGGGGGTCGACGGTACGCGTCCACTCGACGCCCATCCCGTGGACCAGCTTCTCGAAGTCCACCCGGTCGGCCTCTTTGCCGTCCAGGGTGTAGCCGGAGGCCGGGTTGAACTGGTGCCCGGTCATGGCGGTGATGCGGTTGTCGAGGATGCAGACGGTGGTGTTGCCGCGATTGTAGATCAGGTCCATCAGCCCGGTCATCCCGGAGTGGAGGAAAGTGCTCTCGCCGATGGTGGCCACGGTCTTCTTGGCGAACTCCTTGCCCTGGGCCAGCTCGAGGCCGAAGGCCACGGTCACCGCGGCGCCCATATCGACACAGGTATCCATCGCCGAGAGCGGCGGCAGGGCACCCAGGGTGTAGCAGCCGATGTCGCCGGTGACGGTGTACTTGAGCCGGCGCAGGGTGTCGTAGACCCCGCGGTGCGGGCAGCCCGGGCAGAGCACCGGGGCGCGCAGGGGCAGACCCGAAGTATCGATCGGCGTCTCGAACTTCTTGGCTACGGGCAGGCCGCCGCCGGCCAGGCCCTCCGCCACCCGCTGCTGGTTGAGTTCGCCGACACCGGGGATCAGCTCCTTGCCGACGACGTTGAAGCCGCGGGCCTTGAGCTGGGTCTCGACGATGGGATCGTTCTCCTCGACGACATAGACGACGTCGTAGCTGGCGCAGAAGTCCTCGATCATCCGCCAGGGCAGCGGGTTGGTAAAGCCCAGCTTGAGGAAGTCGGCCGTGGGCAGAACCTCACGGACGTATTGGAAACCGATGCCCGAGGCGATGACACCGATCTCGCCCCCGCCCTCGATGACGTAGTTCCAGGGCGAGTCATTGCTCTCCCGTTCCAGCTCGGCGAAGACCTCGTCCAGACGGGCGCGGCGCTTGCGGGCCCGGGCGGGAAGGATCACCCGTCGGGTGTCTTCCTTCTGGTAGGGGGGGATGTCCTTGACCTTGCGCTCGCCGCAGTCGACCAGGCTCTTGGAATGGCAGATGCGGGTGGTCAGGCGGATCAGGGACAGGGTCTGATACTTCTCGGCAATCTCCAGGGCCGTGCCCACCATGTCCTTGGCCTCCTGGCTGTCGGCGGGCTCGAACATCGGCACCTTGGCGTGACGGGCGTAATTGCGGTTATCCTGCTCGTTCTGGCTGGAGTGCATCCCGGGATCATCGGCGCTGACCACGACCAGGCCGCCGTCGCAGCCGATGTAGGCGGCCGAGAAGAAAGGATCGGCGGCCACGTTCAAACCGACGTGCTTCATCGCCACCAGGGAGCGCGCACCGCCGAAACTGGCGCCGAGGGCGATCTCCAGGGAGGTCTTCTCGTTGACGCTCCACTGGGAGTAGATTTCCTCGTAGGCGGCGACGTTCTCCAGGATCTCCGTCGACGGCGTGCCGGGGTAGGCCGCGGCCACCTGGACGCCGTATTCGTAGGCGCCGCGGGCGACGGCTTCGTTGCCTGACAGGAATTTCCTCACGGGTCCTCCTTGGCCACGGGGTATGTGACCGCGGGTTAGGCGGTAGCTGTTTGTTGTCGAGGCTTCTGCTGTTATCTCAAACTGATAAAACTACCCGGCGGGCCGCCGCCGAACCACAGACCGTCACCGGACCGTCACTCAGTCCGGGCGGCCGGTCGACTTGCGGTTCGAACACGGCGGCGGTCCGGTGGATAATGTCCAGCCCTGTGCGCTGGACTGGCCCACCGGTCGTCGGGAAATCCACTAAATAACTATTCTGACACGATAAACCCAAACCCCCACAAGATCGCTCCCGAACCGGACCCGGCGCTGATAAAAAACGCACCGACCGTGGGTGCGTCAAGATTTCCCGGATTAACCGCGGGGATCGTAACCGAACCACCACTGGGGGGTGACGCTCAAGGCGGGTTCTATAAGATAGGCTGAGACTCGTTTCGTTTGCCGATCAAACAACGGCCCGATGATACCCGAAACGGCCTGTCCGGTCAAGCCGACCTCCAGGGTCGGCTTTTCTGCCGCACCAGCTCACCGGGGTAACGGCTATGCAAGCCGCCCGGCGAAAACCAGCCGCCAACCACCGCACGGCTGCGGGCTATCGGAGCGCCGGAACTGGCACAGTTTTTGCGGAGGCGGACCGTTGTCCTCTCCGGCAACGGTCGCCGAGATGCAAAAACTGTGCCAGTTCCGGCGCGGCGTTACGGGCGGCTGGTTTTCGCCGGGCGGCTGGGCTAGCCCCAGAGGTCCTCGGCGGAGCGCAGGGCCCGGCGCAGCAAGCCGATCTCGGCCTCGGCGGCGAAGACCAGGCGTTCGAGGGTGTCCAGGGTCAGTTCGACGACGGCGGCGGAGCCGGCCGTGGTGGTGAAGGCCAACAGTGCCCGGCGCGGCTGGTCGGCGTCGCCGACTTCGGCGGCGCTGACGTGGTAGCGGGCGCGGGCCCGTTCCTTGAGGGAGCGCACCACGCGGCGGCGGTCCTTGAGACTGCGGGCGTGGGGCAGCAGGAGTTCGACTTCGAGAATGCCGACGTAGAGCATGTTTATCAACGGGGCGGGACGGACGCCGAGACCCGCCCCGCCGGAGTGATCGGGCTACTCGCTCTGGCGGCGCCGAGCGGCGACGAGGGCGATGATCAGGTAGACCAGGCCGATGACGGCGCCGACGATCATCAGCGGGATGGCGATCTCGGGACCGATCTCCATCCCGGCCCACTCGAGGCGGTAATCCAGCAGGTCGGCGATGAAGCCGATCAGGCCGATGACGAAAATCAGGACGGCGATCGAGATGATGATATTCTTGCCGCGACGAGCCATTGCTATTCCTCCAGGTTGGGGTTATCGGCGGAAAACCGTTTACGGAAACGCAGCAGGATGTCAAGGAGCGCTACCAGAGCGCCGAGGGAGAAGAATGCCCAACCGAGCCAGGCCGGCGGCCAGGCGGTGTAGGTTGACGTTGAGCCGTTGATCGGGGGCAATAACAGGGCCAGCAGTCCCAGGCCGACGAGCCAGAGCCCGCTCTTCCAGTGGACGAAGTCTGCTGGACGTATCGCTTTGACGTTCATGGTCGGTGGATAAGTGGGACGCCCGCATTATAGCAGGACGGAGCCGGGGCGGCTAGTCGGACAGGGCGGTCTGGAGGTAGGCGACGATTTCCCGCGCGGCCTGCAACGGATCGCCGACGGGACGTACAACGAGTTCCCCGCGTCCGCGACCGTCGAGGCGGGGCCGTAAATCGCGCACGGCGCGGCAGGGGGTCAGGTCCACCCGGCCGACGCGGGCGAAGTCGTCGAAGGCCAGGCGCAGCCGGCGGCCGTCGACGCGGACCTCGCGCAGGCCCAGGGGGCTGCCGAGGAGCTTGATCTCCAGGGCGGTGAACAGGCGTTCGGCGGGGGCGGGAGGCTCGCCGAAGCGATCGGCGAACTCGCGGCGCAGCTCCACGGCTTCGCTCAGGCCGCGGACTTCGGCCAGGCGACGGTAGAGCTGGATCTTGAGCTCGGAACCGCCGACGTAGTCGTCGGGCAGGTAGGCGGAGAAATCGCCCTTGACCTCGGTGATCGGCTCGGGGGGGCGCTCCTCGCCCTGCAGCTCGGCGACGGCCTCTTTCAGCAGGCGGACGTAGAGGTCGAAACCAACCTGTTCGATGAAGCCGGACTGGGACTGGCCGAGGACATCGCCGGCGCCGCGCAGCTCGAGGTCGCGCTGGGCCAGGCGCAGACCGGAACCCAGCTCATTGAACTCGGCCACGGCGCGCAGGCGTTTGAAGGCGGGTTCGGGCAACACCCGGCGCGGCGGGGTGAAGAGGTAGGCGTAAGCCCGGTGGCGGCCACGCCCCACCCGGCCGCGCAACTGGTAGAGCTGGGCCAGGCCGAAGCGGTCGGCCCGGTTGATGATGATCGTGTTGACGTTGGGGATGTCGATGCCGTTCTCGATGATCGTGGTGGTCACCAGCACGTCGAAGGCGTGGTTGACGAAATCGTGGATGACGGCCTCGAGACGTCGGGGGGCGAGCTGGCCGTGGGCGATACCGAAACGCACCTCGGGCAGCAGCTCCTGAAGGTACAGGGTGACCTCCTGGATGGACTGGACCCGGTTATGGAGGAAGAAGACCTGGCCACCGCGCTCGAGTTCGCGCTCGACGGCCTCGCGGATCAGGGCGTTGGAGGTCTCGCCGATGAAGGTCTTGATCGGCAGCCGCCCGATGGGCGGGGTCTCGATGTTGGAGATGTCCCGGGCCCCGGCCAGGGCCAGGTAGAGGGTCCGCGGGATGGGCGTGGCGGTCATCGTCAGGACGTCGACGGCGCTCTGAAGCTGCTTGAGCCGTTCCTTGTGCTTGACGCCGAAGCGCTGCTCCTCGTCGACTATCAACAGTCCGAGGTCGCGGAAGCGCACGTCCCGGGAAAGCAGGCGGTGAGTACCGACGAGGATGTCGACGTCACCGGCGCGCAGCTCCTGGAGAATCCGCTGCTGTTCGGACCGGGGAACGAAGCGGGACAGGACGGCGACGCGGACGGGAAAGGGGCTCAGGCGCTCACTGAAGGTCTCGTAGTGCTGATCGGCCAGGATGGTCGTCGGGGCCAGCACGGCGACCTGCTTGCCCTCGACGGCGGCCTTGAAGGCCGCCCGTACGGCGACCTCGGTCTTGCCGAAACCGACGTCGCCGCAGAGCAGGCGGTCCATCGGCCGCGGAGACTCCAGATCCCCCTTGACCTCCCGGGTGGCCTGTTCCTGATCCGGGGTGTCGGTGAAGGGAAAACTCTCCTCGAGCTCACGCTGCCAGGGTCCATCGGCACTGAAGGCGTGGCCGGGCAGAGTGCGGCGACGAGCGTGAACGGCGATCAATTCGGCGGCCATCCCGGCGATCTCCCGCTTGACCCGGCTGCGCGCCTTCTTCCAGCGGCTGCCGCCGAGCTTGTCTAAGCTGACACGGCTGCCCTCGCCGACCTCGTAGCGCTCGATCCGCCCCAGGTTCCAGATCGGCACGAACAGCTTGGCCCCGTCGCGGAAGGCCAGCTCGACGAAGTCGGCCTCCTCGCCGTCCAGGGTCAAGGTGGCCAGGCGCAGATAGCGGCCGACGCCATGGTCACCGTGGACGACGTAATCGCCGGGACGGATGTCCAGGGCGCGGAAGGTGGCCATCGAGGTCGGCTTGACCTTTCGGCGGCGGGACAGGGGGGTGGTCCGCCCGAACAGCTCTTCGTCGGTCACCAGGACCAGGTCGCGTCCGGGCAGCTCGACACCGCCGACAAACTCACAGGTCACCACGGGGACGTCGAGGGCCTCCTCGGCCAGGATCTCGCCCAGACGCTCGCTCTTGCCCGGCGTCTGGCAGCAGAGCACCACGGTGGCGCCCCGACGGTCCCAGGTCCGCAGGTCCTGGAACAGCTTGCCCAACCGCCCGCGGTAGTGCTCGACGCCTTGGGCGACGAGGTTCGGTTCGATCGGCGAACCTTCCAGCAGCTCCCCGGGATCGGTAAACAGGGACTGCGGCGGTGAGGGCGGCACGGGCACCGTCGCCTCAGCCGCCCCTCCGGCGTCCTCGCGGCTCTCCCGCCCCAGACGCTCCAGGGCGTGGCTCTCCCGCTCCGCGCTTATCCCGCCGGCGTCGACCAGGGGCGGCTCTGCATTACGGCGCTCGTACTGTTCGACGACCTGGTTGTTGAAACGCTCGACGGCCAACCGGCAGGCGGTCGGATTGCCAACCATGACCAGGGGCCGCTGCCTGAAGTACTCCAGCGGCGGGACCAGGCTCTCGTACATCCGGGCCAGCAGGTATTCGACGCCGTCGAAGAAGGGCTCCCGATACAGCAAAGCCTCCAACCGGGTCCGCAGTTCACCCCGCGGCAGGGGCGCCAGCAGGCGCTCGATGTTCTCCCGCTCCGGCACCAGCTCGCGCAGGGGCAGCAGGGCCAGGCTCTCCACCGCGGCGCGGCTGCGCTGGTCTCCGGGGTCGAAGGCCGACAGCCCCTCGATGACGTCGCCGAAATAATCCAGCCGCACCGGTAGCTCGGCACCACCGGGGAAGAGATCGAACAATCCGCCGCGCCGGGCGAACTCGCCCGGGGCCTCGACGAGGTTGACCCGCCGGTAGCCCAGGGCGACCAGGCGAGAGGACAGCTCCGCCGGCGACAGCTCCAGCTCCCGCTCCAGCACCAGAGAGTGATCGAACAGCTCGTTCACCGGGGGAACCTTGCGCGCCACGGCCCGCGGCGTGGTAACCAAAATACCGCGAAAACCCAAACTTAGACTGTGCAGCACCTCGAGACGCTCGGCGCAGATCAACCGCTCCGGCGAATGCACCTCGTAGGGCAGCAGCTCCCAGGCCGGGTAGAGCAAGACCTCGGCGCTAAAAGAAGCCAAAGACGCCGCCAGGGCCTCGGCTTCTTCGCCGTCGGCGGCGAGAAGGACCAACGGCCGCTCGGGCAGGGCCTCGTTGAGCGCCGCCGCGTAACACACCTTACCGCCCGGCGGCAGCGCTCCCAGATCGATCAAACCGGAGGCTGGTTCTTCCCTCAACGGTTTGACCGCGCCGAGATCGTAGAGGCGCAGACGCTCGAGTAGACCGGATAACGCTGGTGCTTGACTGTCGTAAGCTGTCATCTGTTTTATCTCGGCTGGCGGGAAGAACCGGTGCCGGGTCGAACCCCGGGAAAAACAGCCGTCGGACACCGCCGAATCACCGACTCAGTCGCTGCGACGCCCAACATGGCCGGAACTGGCACGGTTTTTGCGGAAGGCGACCGTTGCCGGCCGTCCCAACGGTCGTCGAGATGCAAAAACCGTGCCAGTTCCGGCCCGCGGCCCGTGGGAACGGCGGGCGGCTGTTTTTCCCGGGAGTGCGCGATCACGTTGAAGCTGAACGAGCCGCGGGTTTTCGATCGATGATCGACCCCGGTATAGGACAAGGGGTATTTCAGCATCATTGTTAATATAACTAATGATAAACTATTGCTAAATTGAAGCTACGTCCCACACTTAGGTTAGCAGAGGCGGTCAATGGTGGCAAGCGCGTTGCCCGCGGCGGCGCCGGGTGTTATTCTTGCCTGGTCGAAGTCGTACGCTCGGTTCGTTTCCGGGAGCATCCATGCTCATCGCCGATTGGTGGCCCTGGATCATCGTCGGCGCGGCCCTGTTGGGCCTCGTCGCCCACCTGCTCTACCGCCGAACGGATCTCAAGCCGGGTCGGCGGCTGGTGCTGGTGGCGCTGCGGCTGACGACCCTCGGCTTGCTGGGGCTGGCCGTGGCCGGACTGGCCTGTGTCGAGCAGCGGGAGGGTCCGACGGCACCCGTGGGGTTGCTGATCGACGACAGCGCCAGCATGGACCTGCGCGACGCCGACGGCGTCACGCGCGCCGCCGAGGCGGCCCGCCTGGCCGCGCAGACGAGGGCCGCCCATCCGGAGCTGGAGTTCGTCGAGACGACGACGGGCCACCTGACGGACGGCGGCGCCGTCGACGCCGTGGAGCGCCTTTTCCTGACCCGACCCGAACTGGCGGCGGCCGTGGTTATCGGCGACGACGCCGACAGGGAGCCGCAAAACGCCCTCTACCCCGTCCACGCCCTGGCGGTGACGACTACGTCGGATTTCGATCTGGAGCTCGGCCGCCCCCGGGGTCCGCGCCTGGCGCTCAGCGGGCGCAAAGTTCTGATCGAGCTCGATGTCGGCGGCCGGGGGCGGCTGCCGGCGACGGTCGTCGTCGGCGGAACGGCCCGTCCCCTGGTGGGCGGCGACTCCGTCGAGCTGCGCCCCGTCGAGCTCGAACCGCCGCCGACGGGGGCGCCGCAAACCGTCGAGTTCACCTTCACCCCGCACAGCCCGGGCTGGTGGCTGGTCGAGTTCGAGCTGGCGGAGACCGCCGGTGAGGCAACCCCGCGCAACAACCTGCGACGCCTGCTCGTTCACACCGAGCGCGGCGAACTCTCCGCCCTGGTCCTGGCCCGGACCCCTTCGCCGGAAGCCGCCTTTCTCAGCCGAGCCCTGGCGCGCATTCCCGGCGTCGAGGTCGAGTACCTGCACCGCCGCCCCGACGGCGCCTTCTACTCCGCCGACGGCGAGCGCCGCCGTCCCGGCACCGTCGCCCCCGACGCCCTGTTTCTGGTCGACCTGGTCCCGACCGGCTCCCTGCTCAACGACATCGCCGAGCGTAACGCCGCCGGGCGTGGCACGGCCTTCATCTGGGGGCGGCCGGGCCTGAGCGTCCCCGCCGGCGACCCGCTCTGGGCCCTGCTGCCCTTCGAGCCGACGGGAGCCGGATTGCGTCTGGTCGCCGGCCAGGCCCGACCGGCCCGCGCCGGGGGACCGCTGTTCCGCCGTGCCGTCGAGACCGGCGCTCCGGCCCTGCTGAGCTTTGCCGAGGGGCTGGATTCCACCGGCGCCGTCTCGCTGGAATTGGAGAACCCGAGCGGCCGTCGGATACCCGGCGCTCTGGCCGCGCCGGGGGGCGCCCCGCGACTGCTGCTGCTGGGCGGGGGTTGGTGGCGCTGGGAACTGAGCCGCCGGGCCGCCGGCCCGGACGACCTGTACACCGAGCTGGTCGGCGGCCTGTTCGCGGCTCTGGCCACGGATCCGGACCGCGTTGGCCCCCGCATCGCGCTGCACGACCGTTACCCCGGTGTCGGCGACCGGGTCGACTTCAAGGTTATCGCCGCCGGGGAGCCGCTCTGCCGCCTCCTCGGCGCCGACGAGGAGCGGGAGATCGGCCTCAGCCCCGCCGGTGAGGGCCGCTGGCGCGGCTCTTTCACCGCCCCTGAACCGGAGGGCCTTTACCGGCTGACCGCCGTCGTTGGGGATGATGAGAGCGTCGTGGAACCGTTCATCGTCGAGCCGCCCCTGGAGGAATTCGGCGAGCTGGCGCCCGACGCCGCCGCCCTGGAGCACCTGGCCGGGGCGACGGGGGGCGTGCTCCTTCAGCGGGCCGACGAGACCTTCGCCCTCTCTCCCACCGCCGGGGCGACCCTGACCGAGGAACGGCCCCTGGGCTCGGCGCCGTTGTTCCTGGCCGCCGTGGTGGTGCTGCTGGGCCTGGAGTGGTATCTGCGGCGTCGCTTCAATCTGCGCTGAGGCCGACTCGACGAGCCTATTCGACGAGCCTACTCGACGAGAAAAAAACCGGCCCCGGCCGGTTTTTATAATGAGCATCCCGATGCTTCACTCCCACTCGAACTCGGCGTCGCAGTAGTCGCATTTCCGGGCGTTCTCCCGCAGCGGGGCGCCACAGGCGGGGCAGGAGAGCATCAGGGGCTTACGCGGCTTGGGTTTGGCCGTCCGGGTCCGTGGCGGTTCGGCCCGCGGCTCGTGGCGGTTCATCAGCGCCAGGACGATCAGCCCGGGAACGGGGCTCAGGAACAGCACCAACAGCACGGCCAGACCGACCTTGCCCCGGCGGCGCCCCATCCGTACGGCCAGGACGATGCCGATGGTGTAAAAGAACAGGCTGGAGATGATGAAGATCAGGACGGCGCCGTCCATAGCTTACCCGCTTTCCCCCCGGATCTGCGTCGCGCAGGCGCTCCTGCTGATCGTTACCCACGACGAGCAGCAGGCGGATGCCCCCCAGCCAAGCGGCGGCCGGATCGAGCAAGAAACCCGGCAGGCCCAATCCGCGGCTCAGGCTGCAGCACAGGGCGAGCAGCCTGGAGAACAGCTAGACCGCCGGGGTCAGGGGCGAAACCAGCACAGCTTCGTCCACCTGCGCCCCCTTGCTACGCCCCCTTGCTGCGCCCCCCTTGCTGCGCCCCCTTGCTGCAAGTGACTCAGGTTCGGCAGTCATGACGAGGCCGCTATCCGAGACGGGGACCGCCGCCGCGGTCCCCGTTGACGCTACCGTCATCCGCGGAACGACTGCGGCCGTTTAGTCTTCCAGCAAACTCGCGGCCCAGGCCCGGGCGCGCTCCAGCTCGCCCTCGTACAAAGGGCCCTCCGAGGCCTCGACGACGAAGGCGCCGGGCCGGGCGGCCTCCTCACCGCCCCGCCGCCGGAGCTTCTTGGCGATGGTCTCGGCGGCGTAGCCGAAGATTCCGGCGAAGAGGCGGAAGGCGCCGGAGTCGAGGCGTTGTGGATCCATCCGTGTATCGAAGGCCGCCACGCGGACGCCGACGAGGCCCCGGCGGGGCACTTTGCGCAGCAGCGTCTTGACGGCTGAGGTCGGACTGAAGGCCCGGGTGGGGGAGCCGACGACGAGCAGCCCCAGGCCGGCCAGGTTGGTCGCCTCGACCTCCCTGACCCGCAGGGCGCGGGTGCCGAGAACCTCGGCCACGGCCCGGGCGACGCGCTCGGTGTTGCCGAAGATGGAATCGTAGAGCACCAGGGCGTCGTCCATGGCGGTGGCCTATTCCTCGCCCGTGTCGTCGGGACCCTCGTCGGCCTCCTCGTTGAGGAAGCGGGGCAGGAACTCCTCCAGGTACTCGGGGCGGATACGCTTGAGCTGGCTCTTGGGCAGCTTGGCCAGCAGCTTCCAACCCAGATCGAGGGCCTCGAGGATCGGTCGGTCTTCGTCCTCGCCCTGCTGGATGAAGCTCTGCTCGAAGTGCTCGGCGAAATCGAAGAAGATCTTGTCGGTGTCGGAGAGGGCGGCCTCGCCGAGGATCACGGCCAGCTCCTGGGCGTCCTTGCCCCGGGAGTAGGCGGCGAAGAGCTGGTTGAAGACGTCGGAGTGATCCTTGCGGGTCTTGTCCTCGCCGATGCCCTTGTCCTTGAGCCGGGAGAGGGACTGCATGACGTCGACGGGGGGGTAGATCCCCTGCTTGTGCAATGAGCGGGAGAGGATGATCTGGCCCTCGGTGATGTAGCCGGTCAGGTCGGGGATGGGGTGGGTCTTGTCGTCCTCGGGCATGGTCAGGATGGGGATCTGGGTGATCGAGCCGTTACGGCCCTTGATCCGTCCGGCGCGCTCGTAGAGGGTGGCCAGGTCGGTATAGAGGTAACCGGGGTAGCCGCGGCGGCCGGGGATCTCCTTGCGGGCCGCCGAGATCTCGCGCAGGGCCTCGCAGTAGTTGGTCATGTCGGTCAGGATGACCAGCACGTGGGTGTCGGTCTCGTAGGCCAGGTACTCGGCGGCGGTCAGCGCCATCCGCGGCGTCGAGATACGCTCGATGGCCGGGTCGTCGGCCAGATTGATGAACAGCACGGCGTGGTCGATGGCCCCGGTGCGGCGGAAATCGTCGATGAAGAACTGGGCCTCTTCGAAGGTGATGCCCATGGCGGCGAAGACGACGCTGAAGCTCTCGCCGCTGCCGCGGACCGTGGCCTGGCGGGCGATCTGGGCCGCCATCTGCTGGTGGGGCAGCCCCGAAGCCGAGAAGACGGGCAGCTTCTGGCCGCGGACCAGGGTGTTGAGCACATCGATGGCCGAGATACCGGTCTGGATGAACTCGTTGGGATAGTCGCGGGCGAAGGGGTTGATCGGCGCACCGTTGATGTCGCGGCGCTCGTCGGGGATGATCGCCGGGCCGTCGTCGATGGGCCGACCCTGACCGTCGAAGACGCGGCCGAGGATCTCCGGCGAGACGCCCAGCTCGACGCCGCGGCCGAGGAAGCGCACCCGGGAGTTGGGCACGTCGATCCCCGTGGCCCCCTCGAAGAGCTGCAACAGGGCCTTGTCGCGGTTGACCTCCAGAACCTTGCCCCGACGCACCTCGCCCGAGGGCAGCTCGATCTCGGCCAGTTCCTCGTACTTGATCCCGCTGACGTCCTCGATCAGCATCAACGGTCCGGCGATTTCACTGGTGGAGAGGTATTCCTTGAGCGGTTGAACCGCCGTTTTTTCCTGATCTGCCATCGTCTCCCCTAGTAGGTTGTCCCTGGGGTGTTCGCTGTTCAGTGGTGTTCGTAGTCGCTTGTCCGCCCAGGTCGCGGGCGCCGTCGCTTCAGCGGCGACCGCCGGCGTTCAGCCGGCCGACCCGGGCAACAGAATACTCGATACGCCCCCGGCTTTCAAGGCTCCAGGCCCAGGCCGTCGAAGCGCTCATCGTCTCGCAGGGCGGCCAGGTCCTCGTCTTCGTCGATCCGCTGGGCCAGTTTCGGCTCCAGGGCGATCGCCCGTTCCAGCTCCGCGAAGGCCTCGTCGACGTCGCCCCGCAGGGCGGCCAGACAGGCCAGGTTGTAGTGGGCCTTGGCAAAGACGGGGTTGAGTTCGAGACAGCGCCGGTAGTGCTCGGCGGCGGCCGCGTAGTCCTCGTCGTCGAAGAGGACGTTGCCCAGGTTGTAATGGGCCAGCTCGTTGGCTTCGTCCAGCGCCAGGGCGCGTCGGCAGGCCGATTGCGCTGGCGACGATCGTCCCCGGGCCTGCAGGACTCCGCCCAGATTAGCCCAGGCCAGGGCGTCCGCGGGATCAAGTTCCACGGCTCGCTCGAGGGCGCTCGCGGCGGCGTCGAGGTCACCGATCCGATAGAGCAGAGCGCCCAGGTTGCGCCAGGCCCTCTTCAACTCGGGCGCCAGCTCGAGGGCCTTGCGGTAGCCCTCGACGGCCTCGAGGATGCCCGCGGTCTCGTTGCCCCGGTAGAGAGCGTACCAGAACCAGTCCCGGGCGACCCGGCGGCGTCGCTCCCGGGGCAGGCCGACCAGATGACCGACCGCCGGGGGACGGGACACGCCCTTGAGGCGATACCAGCTCAGCCGCTCCTCCTCGCCGACGGCTTCCCGCCGGGCCAGGGGATCGAAGCGCCCGCCGTAACTGGTGATGAAACAGCGACTTTCGACCAGGTTTATCAGCGTCTCGCCGGCCGCCGCCTCGCCCGGGGCCGCCAGCTCCTTGAGGACGAAGGCGGTGTTGATGGCTCGGGAGAGGTTGGTCTGGGTGGCGAAGGCGCTGAACTCGTCGTGATAGATCAGGCCGTAATGCAGACCGATGCGCAGCTTGAGCGCGTCCGTGTCGGCGTTCTCCAGGCAGGGCAGGATCGCTTCCCGCCGATAGGTCCTCCAGGAGGCGTCGAGGCAGAGGGCGAAGATCAGCGCCTCGTCGGGCTCGCTGAATAGGAACAGGTTGCCGTCGCCCAGGTTGGTCGGCGGGGCGGGTAACCGGCTGTGGAGTGTGCTGCCGTGGGCCGCGCGCAGGGCGCTGGAGCTGTGGGCCCGCAGGAACTCGTCGGCCAGGTACTGGGGCAGAGCGCCGAAGACCCGCTTGGAGTCCACCAGGTCCGTGAAGGCCACGGCGAGTCTGAGACGTTCGTCGCTCATCGCGGCGCCCTTCAGGAGCCTTCGCCATCGGGGTCCGCGCTCTCAGCGGCGCTGTCTTCGGCGCTGTCTTCGGCGTCCTCGGCGGCGTCCTCATCGTCGGCGGCGCTGGGCGCGTCGACCATGCCCCAGTACTCCTCCTCGGACAGGCTGCTCAAGTCGTCGGACGAGGAAAACTCCCGCGGCATCTCGGCCAGCCCCTCCGGCGGCGCCACACCCAGCCAGAGGCGGTTCTCCGGGCGCTCCAGCACCCGGCGATGGATGCGGTCGGTGTCGACGTACCACTTGCCGTCGGAGACCCAGCGCACCAGCCCGACGGTGTCCTCGACCTGGTAGCAGATGGTGCCCGAGGCCGGGTCCGTCCAGGTCAACCGCAGGCCGATCTCCCGACCGAACAGGCGTTCGCCCAGGCCGGCCAGGTAGCGGTCCTCCCAGTCGAGGGCCTCGACGTAGAGATGGTTGGCCACGCGCCAGCCCGGCGCCCCCAGGTAAAAGCGCTCGATGACCTCGCGGGCGTGCTCGCTGACCCGGCTGCTTTCCGCCGGGGTGTCCGGGTAGGGCGCGTAGAAGCTCTCGCCCTCGGCCACGGTGTAGTCGCCGGTGTAGCGGCCCTGGATGGTCAGGGCGTAGTTGTTGATCTCGCCGCCGATCAGGGCCAGCAGAAAACGCTCCAGGTTGGCCAGCTCCGGTGTGCCGACCAACTGCTGGAAGGTGGCCGTTTGATCGTCGGCCGGGGTCTCGGGCCGCCAGTCCGGGCGGTCCTCCGGCGCAACCAGGGCCGTATCGATGATCCAGTTGCGCGGGTCCGTCGACTCGATCGGCGTACTGGAATGGGGATAGCGCACGAAGACGGCCCCGGAGATCTCCGTCGCCGAGACCCTCACCACCTGCAGGGCCAGGTAGTCGCCCTGCAGCAGGTAGCTGTCCTGGCGCAGCTCCTCCAGGGTCACCTCGCCCTCGAGGTCATTGAGCCGCAACAGCAGCCGCGGTTTGGGCTCCTGCTCGTAGATGATCCGGGCCGGTTCGATGCTCAGCTCGCGCACCGAGCAGTCCGGCAGCACGGCGTAGGTCTTCAGGCCGCTCTCCTCGAGGATCAGCGGCTTCTCGTCGTTGAGTCCGGCCATAAAGCTGACCAGGGGATCGTCGGCGCTGCAGATCCCCGCCCGGTCGTGATAGCCGGTGATGTCGGCGCACGGGGTGAGGTGGGAGAAGTCCTCCTCGTCCTCGCACCCGGACACCAGACCGGCCGCCAACAAACCGCCGGCGAGGAGCGACCCAAAACGGGTAAAGAGGTAAAGGTCACGCTTCATCGATGTTTGGTCTCTCGCTGAAAGTAACAGGTGGATGGGAAGAAGCTCCGGCAGAATCGAGGCGGTGGCGCGCTTGTTGCCGGTCGGGGGGCTCGGGCGGCGGTCCGGCTCGCAAGCCGCAAGAAGCGTGTCAGCGCCGAAGGTGGAAATGCAAATGTCGTGTCACCCGTTTGGCCTGGGCCGTGGGAACGAACACGGGATGGCTTTTCCCGATCAGCCTGACCCAGCCCGCCGGCGTTGGCGGGTTTCTTGCGCTGCTTCGCGGTCTGTGCCGTTCAAACCCGGCCGCGGTCGAGCAACGCGCCAACGCCTCGCCGCTGGTTCATTTCTCGGCCCCGGGGCTATCGACTTTACCCCTAGACCTCGCGACCCTGGGCCAGCAGCTCCTCGACCTGCTTGGCGAGGGCCTGTTCGATCTCAGCGAAGCGGGCTTCGAATTCCTCTTCGGGGACGAACTTGGCCCGGGCGATATCCTCGCGCACGGGCAGGTTGAACAGGGCCTCGACGTCGACGTCGTCGTTCTCCAGGGCGGCCTTGGCGGCCCGGTGGTAGTCCATGATCAGCTTGAGCATCCGGAACTGCTTGGCTGCGCCGGTGTAGGTATCGACGGGGTGGAAGGCGTTCTGGTGCAGGAAGTCCTCGCGGATGGAGCGGCTGACCTCGAGGACCAGGCGGTCGTCGGCGGAGAGGGACTCGGTGCCCACCAGGCGGACGATCTCCTCGAGATCGGCCTCTTTCTGCAGCAGGGCCATGGCCTCGTCGCGCTGTTCACCCCACTCGGCGGAGTAATGCTCCTCGAGCCAGTCGCGCAGGTTGTCCAGGTAGAGGGAGTAGGAGTTGAGCCAACTGATGGCGGGAAAGTGGCGCTCGTAGGCCAGCTTGTCCTCCAGGCTCCAGAAGACCTTGACCACGCGCAGGGTGGCCTGGACGACGGGATCGGAGAGGTCGCCGCCGGGGGGCGAGACGGCGCCGATGACGGTCAGTGTGGCGGTGCGCTCGTCGGAGCCCAGACAGTCGACGCGTCCGGCGCGCTCGTAGAAGCCGGCCACCCGGGTTCCCAGGTAGGCGGGGTAGCCCTCCTCGCCGGGCATCTCCTCGAGGCGGCCCGACATCTCGCGCATGGCCTCGGCCCAGCGGCTGGTCGAGTCGGCCATCAGGGCCACGCTGTAACCCATGTCGCGGTAGTATTCGCCCAGGGTGATGCCGGTGTAGATGCTGGCTTCACGGGCGGCCACGGGCATGTTGCTGGTGTTGGCGATCATCACCGTGCGCTGGATGAGCTTCTCGCCGGTGTGCGGATCCTCGAGCTCGGGGAACTCCATCAACACGTCGGTCATCTCGTTGCCACGCTCGCCGCAGCCGACGTAGACGATCACCTCGGCGTCGGCGTACTTGGCCAACTGGTGCTGGGTGACGGTCTTGCCCGAGCCGAAGGGGCCGGGGATGCAGGCCGTGCCGCCCTTGCCCACGGGGAAGAAGGTGTCGATGACCCGCTGCCCGGAGAGCAGCAGGACGTTGGGCGTCCGCTTGCGTTCGATGGGCCGGGGGCGGCGTACCGGCCACTGCTGAAGCATCCGCAGCTCGACCTCTTCGCCGTCCTTCGTCCTCAACCGGCCGATGGGCTCCTCGATGGTGTAGGAACCGGACTCGAGCTCGAGGAGTTCGCCGGTTACCCCTGGTGGTAGCAGCACCTTGTGCTCGACGATCGGGGTCTCGGGAACCGTGCCGAGGATGTCACCGGCGACGAGTTGCTTGCCGGGCTCGGCGACGGCGGTGAACTCCCACTTCTTCTCCCGGTCCAGACCGTGGGCGCGCACGCCGCGGGTGATGAAATCACCGACCTGATCACGGATGACGTCGAGGGGCCGCTGGATGCCGTCGTAGATCGAGGTCAGCAGGCCCGGACCCAGCTCGACGGACAAGGGGTCTCCGGTGGAGTAGACGGGCTCGCCGGGACCGATGCCGCCGGTTTCCTCGTAGACCTGGATGCTGGCCTGATCGCCGCGCAGCTCGATGACCTCGCCGACGAGCTTGTTGTCGGAGACCAGGACGACGTTGTACATTTTGATCCCCGCCATGCCCTCGGCGATGACCAGGGGTCCGGCGACCTTGACGATGGTTCCCGTGCGTTCCATGGATGCTTCTTCCTCCAGCGGCGGGTTGTTGGGTCGGGCCGACGCTTCGCGAGTGCGGCTTCGCTTCAGCCGTCGTCAGCTTGCGGTGGGGCTAACCGGCGTTTTCGCCGGCTTGATTGTTTATTCCAGCACGATCCGGCAGGTGACGGCTACAGCGCTCGGTAATCCGGTGGGAAGCGCTTCCGCCGTCAACGGCGTCTTATGGGTCAACGGGCGCAGCGGGCGGCGCACTCTACGTTTCCGCGCAGGACATCGCGTTGTCTCCGCCGCGTCCGGGGCGCAGCCATCAGTGTGCTGTAGTCGTCTGTGAGCAGGTTGCCGATCACCCCGCGGCGGGGGCAGATGCCCAGCCCGCCGACGGGATTGACGTAACGGTAGTACCAGGGATAGGCGCAGCTTTTGATCAGTGCGCCCGTGGAACCGCGATCACGGCCGACGAACTCGCTGTGCCCGAGCAGCTCGAGTCCACTGAGCCGGGCTCGACGCCGTACCTCATCCATGGTCCTTTCGAGTCTCTCCCCCTGCGCGGCCTCGAGCCGTTGTTCTTCACAGAAGGGGCTCTCCGGGATGGGTGTCAGGGGGCGAAACTGGACGCTGTCGACCCCCAGCTCGGCGGCCAGGTCGATGAGGCGCGGCGCTTCGTCCAGGTTCCTTTTCATCAAGACGTAGTTGAGCCGCAGTTCCGGACGCGGACTTCCTCGACGGCGCTTGAGTTCGCCGAGCAGGCGTAGACGGGTCAGCAGGTCGTCGAAATCCAAACCCGGCCGGAGGTACTCCACGGTCGAGGCTGTGGCGCCGTCCAAAGAGACGGTGATCTGGTTGATGCCGCGTTCGATGCAGACCCGGATCAGCTCCTCATCGATATGGGTCCCGTTGGTGGCGAAGGAAATGAAGGGCACCCCGTAAGCGGCCGCTACCTCCAGGTAACGCGGAAAGCCCGGTGTCAGCAGCGGCTCGCCGCTGCAGGACAGGTAGAGGATCCGGGCCCGGGGGAACAACTGGGCGGCGATGCGCCGGAAATCGATGTAGCGTAACACCCTGGGGCTGTAATCGGATTCCCTGCGTCGGGCGACCTCGGGACAGAAACGGCAGCTCAGGTTGCAGAAGTTGTTGGTGTCCAGGCGGACGAGGAGGCGCCTCAGTCCCAGCAACTCCGCCGCCGTCAGGGCGAGCACCTTGAGGCGCGTCGAGTCGAGCAGGCGGTACAGGCGCTGGATCGTAAGCTCTCGCAGCATGAAAGTCTCGTTTCACCCCGTCCCCAGTCGAGGGTAACAAACCCCGGCCCCTGACCGCGGTCCAAGTGGAAGACGCCATAGACGAGACGCTGACCCCAGGACCGAACCCGGCGTTGTCGGCATCCAACGGGCGCAGCGGGCGGCGCACTTCACCAACGACCAGCGGCGGTTCTCTGCGGCGGTTCTCTGCGGCGGTTCTCTGCGGCGGTTCGACGATGACTGCACCCGTCGTCAGCAGACCGCTCTCGTCCAGCAGCAGCTCCGGGCCACCCCGGACGGGCACCTCGGTGAAACGGGGTGGAGCCGATCATCCAGAACCGGTAAACCGCTCGGAAGCGCCCCGTCGGGCTCCCGTTCAGCTCGCCCCGCCGCCGTCCGTCTAAGCTGCGCCGCCGCGCCTGATGCGGCGCAGGAGTCCCAACAGCGGGGCGGCCCTTGGCACCCGCGCCATGTACTCGCGGTAGGCGTCGCCGAACTTCTCCACCAGCTCGCGATCCGACGCCAGCATGGCGGCGTAGGAGGCCGCGCCGATGACCACGGCGTCGGCGATCGTCGCCCAGTGCGGCGTCAACAACGCGCCGGCGAGACCCAGGTAGATGAGCGCCAGGAACTGGGGATGGCGGACGACGGCGTACAGGCCGTCGGTGACCAGCTTGCCGGTCTCGACGTAGCTGGAGCCCCGTTGCACTCCGCCCCGACGGCGGAAGATGATGATCGGCAGCACACCGAGGACGCCTGCGCCGAACCATAGGACGTAACCCGGCCACTTGAGCCAACTAACCGACCACAGCGGCTCGAGGGTGAAGACCATCACGATCTGGCCGACGACGAGGGCGGCGTAGAGCAGATGAACCGCCACGCCGGCCGGTGAGCGATGGTCGAAGGGCGGCACGGCTACTCTTCTTCGACCGCGGCCTCCGGAGCCAGCTCCTTGACCAGCTCGACGCCGTGGAGGCAGTCGGCCTTGGCCTTGTAGCCCTCACCACCGGTGGCGATGACCTGGTTGTTGTTGGCGCGCAGGCGCCAGTACCACTCGCCGTTCTTGCCTTCGTAGACCTGGAACTTGGCCATGGCGGTTCCTCCGTACGTTGGGGTGAATTGGTCAGTCGAACGGTCCGGCGTACTCCTCGATCACTGCCAGCACCCGTTGCGGCTTCCGGGTGGAGAAGACCAGCTCCCGGTAGTCGGGATCGTCGAGTTCGAGGACGATCCGGGGGTGGGTGGTGGTGAAGGCCTGGACCCACTTGCCGTCGATCTTGCGGCCCTTGACGCCCCAGCCGCCGTAGAAGCCGCGGCCGCGTTCGTCGCGGCGGACGCCGGTCACGACGCTCCAGGGGCGCCGCAGGCCGAAGACGCCCATCCGGACGGTGAAGCCCGTTTCCTCGAAGCGCAGAGCCAGATGACTCAGGGCGATCCAGAGCAGGCCGACGACGATCAGGGTTCCGAGGAGGATCCAGTACACATAACCGAATGCCTCGTTGCTGCGCAGCGGGGTCAGCAGACAGATGGCGACGATCAGTCCGGCGAAGACCACCCCGAAGATCAGGTTGGTCCAGAAACCGAAGATCCGCTCGCGGTAGATCGTCGAGGGCGAATGAGCATCACGCTGAACGGGGGCGGCGGAATCCACGACCTAGTCCTCCTCGCCGAGGAAACCGGCGACGCCGATGGCGCGCACGAGCTGGCGGCGCAGGCGTTCCCGGGTGGCGCCGGTGGTACCCCTTGCCGTGGGGATCAGGGTCACCACGGGCAGGGTGCGGGTGCTGAGCAGCTCCAGGGTCTCGTGCATGTGATCGCCGAAGTCCTCGGTGATGAAGACGGCGACGGCGTCGTCGCGGACGGCCCGGCGCAGGGCGTCCTCGGCGGCGGAGAGGCTCTCCACGCCTAGCACCTTGACCCCGAGGGCGACAAAGCCCCGGAGCTGCTCCTCGCGGCCGATGAAGTAGATGCGCTCCAGCTCGCTCATCGCATCCTTGGATTAAGAAAAGCCACCGCCGGCACCAACGGTTCAGCCGCTGAAGCCGAGGTTGGCGTTGATCTCGTCGGGAGAAATCTCGTTGAGCTTGCAGGTCAGAATGAAGCGGACGAGGTCCAGCTCGTTGCGCTTGAAGTAATAGTAGGCCAGAACGGGTTCGGCGCCGAAGGAGGCCAACCGGGCCCGGCGCAGGAAATCGAGCTTGCGGCGGCTGCCGCCCAGCCGCAGGCGGCGCAGACCCACGGGGCCGCCGGAAACGGCGTCGGCGGCGACCTCGGCGTAGGGGGTGCCGCGGACGTAATCGAGGGCCTCGTCCCGTTCGCCGCTGCGGGCCAGTCGGCGCAGGCGTTCGTATTCGAGGCTGCCGCCGTCGATGAAGGCGGTGTCGGCCAGCTCCGCGGGCTCGGCGGCGTTGAGGCAGCGGGCCAGGGAGGCCAGGTTGATCAGATCGATCTCGAGCTCGAGGTAGCGGTCGAGGAAGGGCAGATCGATCTCGGCGGCCAGCTCGCGACGGCGGCTGAACGCGGCGCGGTCGACGTGCTGCTGCAACAGGTAGGGATCGCCCTCGTCCTCCCAGACCTCGAGGGCGGCGCGGGCGACGGCGTCCAGGGGCTCGGGCAGCTCGTCGGCGTCTCCGCCGGCGGCCAGGGCGTTCAGGGCCTCCACGGGCGCCAGGCCGCCGGCGTGGAGCGTCGGCTCCTTCTCGGTCAAGCGGGCGATCAGGGCGGCCTTGAGGTTGGCGTAGTCGACGGCGCTGAGCAGGTAGTCGCGCAGCGGACCGCGGGGCAGACTCTCGTAGAGGAAGGAGCGCAGGCGGCTCTGATGCTCCCCGAGCATCCGGCGCAGCCCGGCCCCGCCGGGCTCACTCTCGTAGCCGCCCTCGCGCAGGGCGTCGACGGCGGCGGCGTAATCGGCGGCGGCGACGGCGTCGTGCAGGGCGCGTTGGGAGAGCAGTCGGTTCTCCAGCACCCGAACGCGGCCGACAGTATAGGTGAAGGTCGTATCGCCGGAGAGCCGGATCTGGGTGTCGGCGGCCACGGGCCTCACTCCCCGTCGAGGCCGAGGACCTCGAGCAGCCGTTTTTCCAGCTCGCGGCGCAGGCTGCGGGTCAGGGCGGTGAAGGTGAAGTTGAACTCGCGGCGCCCGCGGCGCAGGATGAAGCCGCCGCCCAACTCGCGGTGCTCCCCGGCCGGGCGCAGCCTGGGCTCCTCGAAGGAGTCGAGGAAAGCCTCGTCCAGGTGCTCGGCCTCGGCGGCCGAGGTGACGAGTTCGTACTCACCGTCGAGTCCGGAGTTCTCGACCAGGGAGCGCACCAGATCGCGGTAGTCCTCGCCGCTCAACTGGCGCAGCTCGTCGACGGCGTCATGAAAAACCTCGTCGAGGAGGTGCTGCTTGAGCTCGAGCCGCTGCTTGCGAATTTCGAGCCGGGCCATGTCGTCGACCTGCTCCTTGACGAGCTCGGCCCGGCGACGACCCTGTTCGAGGATCTCTTCGCTCCTGCGCTCGGCCTCGCGCCGGGAACGCTCCAGGATCTCCCGCTCCTGCTCCGCGGCCCGGCCCTCGATTTCGGCGATCCTGGCGGCGGCGTCGCTTTCGATCTTATCGATGATGGCTTCCAGGCCCATTTGGTCAACCTCTTCCGCTGCGGCGGTGAAGCGTGGGGATCGTTGATAGACGAACATGGTCGTCGCGTCCCCCGCACGCTCTGAGCGCCGGTTGTGTCAGCCGATGGCGTTGAGCAGGAAGATGGTCAACAGCAGGCCCAGGACGGCGTAGAACTCGACGAAAACGCCCAGCACCAACGCCTTGCCGCTTTCCGAGGGCTGCTTGGCCGTCAGGCCGACACCGGAGGTGCAGACCTTGCCCTGATGAATGGCCGAGAACAGACCGGCCAGGGCGATGGGCAGGCTGGCCAGGAAGATCTGCAGGCCCAGTTCCGGGCTGATCTGTCCCAGGGCGCCGATCTTGTTCAGCACCAGGAAGCCGGCGACGAAGCCGTAGATGCCCTGGGTGCCGGGCAGGGCCGTCAGCACCAAGTACTTACCGAAGTTGCGGGGATCTTCCGACATCACGCCGGAGGCCGCCTGACCGACGTAGCCGATGCCGATGGCCGAACCGATACCGGCCAGGGCGACGGCGAGGGCGGCGCCGAGATAGGACCACACAAGGCCCATGCCATATCCTCCCGGAGGGTGGGGTTAGCGGATCTAAATCCGGTCGATTGTCTCTAAAGCTGCTCTTCCGGCGGTCGGGCTCCGTCAGCGGAACCGCTCCGCCGGAGTCTTGCCGTCGCGGCGGGGGCGGATGGCCCGGCGCGCTGACCTCGAGCGCCGACCCGCCCCCGCTTTCTTTCAGGATGTTGCCACGGCCGTTGGCACCCGCACGGCCACTCTGCTACGTGTGGTGCTTGTCCTTGTACTCGTCGGAGTTGAGGAAATGGCGGATGACCTTTTCCTTGCTCCAACCGTCGTTGAGCCGGTCCAGCCAGTGGTGCAGGCCGTCCTGATCGGGCTGGCGGTGCAGCAGGGTGTTGTAGAGGGCGCCGAGGAAGTAGTTGTTCTTGGAGCCGTCGCCGCGCAGGTTCTCGTTCTCCCGGCTGTTGACGAAACCGAGGACGATCGATTCACGACTCGCACCGGCGTTGAGGGCGTCCATCTTCTGGTCGAAGCCCTCGCGGTCGGGCAGGCGATTGAAGAAGGACCAGTAGAGCACGGTGATGAAACTCTCGCTGGTGACGACGGAAAGGTCCTCGGGTACCCAGAAGACCTTGTTCTTGACCACCACGGTGGCGCGGGGACGGTCGTCGTCGTCGTCGTCATCGTCTCCGCCGCCGCCTCCGCCGCCGTTGTCGTCGCCGTCGCAGGTAAAGGGGCCCCAGACGTTGGCCCCGGCGGCCAGCGTGAAGACCAACAGCAACAGGATAGTGAACATGGCGATACGCTTCATGGTGCAACCTCCCGGATGGCGCCGCAATGCGGCGCGGATGGGCTGGATAGCTGTTTCGTCGCTTAACTCACCCGTCGGAGCGGCCGAGCGGCGCAAGGCGCCACCGGCAACCCGCTCCTCCTCAGCTCTCGGCCCGTTTGATGATCGTATGACGGCTCTGGTGGGTGTAGGGCCGGAAGGGCCGTCCACCGCCGTAGAAGAACTTGTCGAAGTACTCGACGAACTGCAGACGCGCGGTATGGATGAAGCCGCCGAGAGCGTTGATGGCCAGGTTGAAAACGTGACCGACGACGAGGATCAACACGGCGCCGACGATGCTGGCGTCGAAGGCCATGGTGTTGATCACCTGGGCGATGACGGCGGTGGCCAGCCCCAGGGCGAACAGGCGGGCGTAGGACAGCACGTCGGAGAACAGGCCGCTGATGCCGTTGTAGAGGTTGAAGAACCCGGCGCCCAGCCGGGGCAGGCCGGAGTCGTCGCCCACGCCGCTGAACAGCAGCAGGAACAGGCCCAGACCGCCGGCGAGGTACCACAGCCAGGCTGCCTCGACGCCGGCCAGGGCGGGCAGGCCGACGGCGGCGGGGATGACCAGCATCAACAGGATCCAGGGCAGGCGGCGGTAGTAGGCCGTCGAACGGTCGCCGACGCGCAGGGCGTTGAAGAACCCGATCACATAGCCCACCAGTATCTGCAGATAGCCCAGTCCGAGGGTGAAGTAGAAGAACTGGAACATCTGCTCCGGATCGAGGGGGTCGATGATCATCACCGCCTGACGGAAGCGCTGCAGGGCGGGGATGTGCAGGGCCTCGAAGTCCAGGCCGAAGATGCCTCCGGTCAGTAATCCGACCACCACGGTGAAGCCGCCGGCGATCATCAGCAGGCGGAACATCTTGGTCGTCGACTCGGCCAGGGGCAGAAAGCGCAGTACGGCCCAGGAGGCCAGAATCAGCAGCAGGCCGTAGCCGGCGTCGGTCAGGCAGAGGCCGAAGTAGAGGGCGAAGAAGAAGGCGAACAGCGGGGTGGGATCAAACTCACCGCTGCGGGGACGGCCGTAGAGGTCGGTGACCATCTCGAAGGGCCGCACGGCGCCGCGGTTCTTGAGGTAGACCGGCGGCTCCTCGTCGGCGTCGGGATCGCGCAGCTCGTAATGCACCAGCTCCAGCTCGCCCAGGGCCTCCTCGAGCTCGCCGACGGTGTGGGGGGGCACCCAGCCGCGCAGCAGGATGGTCTGCTCGGTGGCCGTGGAGTTGGCGACGACTTCCTCGCCCTGCTCGATGGTGCTGCAGCGATCCAGGGCCAGGTAGAGGGGATCGCGCAGTTCGAGGAGTTCGGCACCGCGCCGGCGGGAGCGCTCCAGCTCCTTGCTCGCCTCCTCCAGCTCCCGGCTGACGTCTTCCAGGCGCTCGGCGGGGGGGGTGTCGCCGCTCAAGGGGCAATCGGACAGCTCGAAGCCCTTGAGCACCTCGCGCACCTCATCGTCGACGGAGGTGTGCCAGGCCAGCAGCAACAGCGCCTCGCCGCCCCGGGTGTCCAGCAGCTCGCTGTGCACCAGTTCACCGGCGGCGCCGATGAGGGCGGCGTTGAAGGGACCGAGCTGTTTGAGGTTGAGACTGTAGGCGCCGATGAAGGCGCTGCGGGTGCCGCCCAGGCCGTTCGGCGCCACGGGCAGGCCGCGCCAGCGCTCGAGGGCGGCCCGTTCCTCGGACAACCGTTCGAGGCGCTTGCGCAGTCCGCTCGCTTCCTCGACCAGCTCCTCGACGCGCTCGACGGCGGCCTCGGCGTCGAAGTCGTCGTCGAAGGGATCGGCGGTTTCGACCTTGCGGCCCATCAGGCCCTCGAAGAAACCGGCCTTGGGAGCCAAACGGTCCAGGTAATCCAGCGCGCGCTCGATCCGCTCGCGCAGTCGGCGGGAACGCCGGGCCGGCTCGGGATCGGGGCGCTCGTCGCCGTCATCTTCCTCGGTTTCCCGGCTCTCCAGCTCGACGACGCCGGCCGCCGCCAGGCAACGCAAACACTCGCGGCGACGGCTGCCGTGGAGCAGGAGTTCCAGGCGCTTGACGGTCAGGTTGGCCATGAGGGGACGGGCTTCTCCGGGGTGGGGACGCTCGCGGGAAGCAGGGAACGGCCGCCGGATCCGCGCTTCTGCGGTAACGGCCGCGGATCAGCTCCGGTTCAGGGCGTCGATGATCAGCTTGCTGGCCCGGGGCAGGCGTTCCCGGGCTACGTTTTCGAGTTCCTCGAGGCGCTCGGCGCTGCGCCGACGCCGCTCTTCGGCCTCACGCTCAGCCGCGTCGCGGGTCTTGGCGAGCAGCTCTTCGACCTCGCTCTCGGCCCGGCTGACGGCCTGGTCGAATTCCTCTTCGGCCCGGGTCCGGGCCTGACGCACCCGGCGCTGGGACTCGTTTTCGGCGGTCTTGACCCGGTCCACACTCCGGCCCTCGGCGCGGCGGATCTGCTCGAGCAGGGAGTTGCGGGCGGCGTCGCTGGCGGGTTTATCGGTCATCGGCATCGGAGGGGATGGATTGGGCGACCATCGGAGACGGCGGGCCGCTCCAGACTGTTCGTCCGTGGGGGCGAATGCGGGTTATTATCGTAGACAGACTAGCACAGTCGGGGTCTTTTCGTCAACGAGACGCGGGCCGAATGCGGCCCCGATACGCCCCGTCCCAAAGTTCCGGCGGGGCCGCGACGGCGCGTTGACAGTCGGGGCCGCAGGGCTTACAATCCTGGGGCGGCCCGGCGGCGTCCCCGCTTGCTGACAACCCCTCCGAGCCGTCGACGGCATGGGCATCCGACCGCGCCACCGTCCATCGATAGAAGCTTCGTCAACCCAGAACAGACCCGGAGCGCCCTTGCGTCGTACCATCCCAACCGCACTGATCCTGACGCTCCTGACGCTCCTGGCGCTGCCGGCGGCGGTGGCCGCCGACGACCGGGGCGATACCGGAGCCCAGCCCGGCTATACCTTCACCTTCGGCGGCGGCAAGAAGCTAAACCAGGTCGGCGCCGACTACAGCTACACTTTCGCCCTGGCCGACGACATCGAGCTCCAACTGACCACGACGCAGAACATCTCCGACCGGCCGGAGGCTGAGAGCGAGAGGATCGAGCGCACCCTGCGCGCCGATTTGATCTACGCTCTGGGCGACAAGCAGAAGATCACCACCTACTACGAGCAGGGCGAGAGCTACTCCGACAACAGCAAGTCCCAGCAGCGCTTCAAGTCCTTCACCCACCGCATCGGGGCCACCACCAACTACACCTTCTCCGACAAGCTCAAGGCCGACTTCTCGGCCTACCTCAACATCAGCAACATCGAGGAGGAGAGCTACCAGTACTTCTTCGATTTCATCGACCGCGAGTACGACATGCTGGCGGCCTACGGGACCCTCAACGTCAGCTACCACCTCTCCGAGGCCGGCCGACTGGACCTCTCCGCCCAGCTCTCCCGGGACGCGCGCACCTACCCCAACCAGCCCCTGCTGGATTCCGAGTACTACTACGGCGTCTTCACCAGCTCCCTCAACGGAGCCTACACCCTGAGTCCCCGAACCAGCTTCAATCTGCGCTACACCTTCAGCGGTCAGCTGCACCGTGATCGGAAACTGATCGAGCGCGACATGGATCTCTACAGCAACAGCCTGGCCGCCGACACCGCCATCGATCTACCGGCCGACCTGGAGCTGACCCTCAACGGCGAGTACTCGGACAGCCAAACCTTCTACCTCAACGAAGAGGTCTGGCTGGACAAATATTACTACCTGATCTACCCCGAGCTGCACCCCATCCCCGAGTATCGCACCAAGACCCCGATGTCCCCCCTCTACAACACCCGCACCGAGTCGTTGAACTGGAAGGTCGGGCTCAACTTCGATCCCACCGACGACTCCAAGCTCCACTGGTCGTTCACCCGTAACGACGAAACCCGCAACTACACCGACGACAACGGACTGGCCCCCCCGCCGCGCTTCAGTGTGGCCGATTCGATCTACGAATACTACAAGAACGCCATGCTGACCGATTCCCAGCTCGACCTGGGTCTGGGCTTCGTCATGACCCTGCGGCACAGCATCGTGCTGGATTCCTACGTTTACACCATCGCCGAGAACCGTGACGTCCACCGCCTCAGCCAGACAATCCGCTCCGGCGTCAAGTGGAAGCTGACCCGCTACACCGAGCTGTTCACCAATATCGATCTGGGGTTCGACCGCACCGTGCGTGAATCCTCGAGCTCCCTGCCCCGGGGGAGCAACCTGGAACTGGAGTTCGGCGGCGAGAGCCGTGTCGCCGACGGCGTGCGGGTCAAGTACACGGTGGCCTTCGAACGCTACAACCAGCGCAGCGAAGACTTCTCCTCGGGGAGCGACAGCCTTAAGCGCAAGTTCTCCATCGAACCCACCTTCAGCATCTCCGATTATTGGAACCTCAGGTTCTCCGGTGATTTCTCCGAGCAGATCAGCTTTCCCGTCGGCGGCGAGACCGGCACCACCTGGCTACGCTACTCCAACGACATCAGCGCCATCGTCAACTTGACCCCCTCGCCCCGCCTCTCCTTCGAGTTCTATTATAACTGGGATTACAGCTCCTCACAGTACACCGACACCTCCTACTCCTCCGAGCACAGTATCGGGATGGAGATCTCCTATAACGTCTTCGGCGATCTGATAGTGGCCTTCGACGCCAACTACCTCCTCGACGAGTACGACCCCGACGACACCTCGTTCAATATCGGCCTCAACCTGCGCAGCCGCTTGTTCTAGGTCCACTGCGCAATCCGGTTCGCCGAGTCGACGGGGATCGCTGTCCCGGCCGATCGCGGCGCAGCGGCGGACCGCTCTTCGGCGACCGACGATGACCTCCCCCATCCAAACAGCCTATCGCGTCGACGGACCGCCCTACGACGGCGGGCAATTGACCACCCACTGGCCCCGGCGCTTCGCCGGTCTGGAAAGCGACGCCCTGGCGGCCTGGCGCGGCCCGGCCCGGGTCCCGACAACCGCCCTCGTCGATCTCGTCGACCGCGACGCCGGCGCGGTGATCGTCGCCGCCGAGATGCTGCACCTCGTCGGGGTCTTCTTCGGCCGCGGGCTGCCGGAGATGGTCCTACGCCAGCGCCTCTACGTCGCCCGAACGGCCGACGAGCTGCGCCGGCGCGGAACGGCCGTCGACTGCGTCGGCGACGACCTCTACCTTCACGGAGCCCCCCCGCGCAAACTGTCGGTATCCATCGCCACCCGCAGCCCCGTGGCGGGCCTGCTGCACCTGGGAATCAACATCGATCCCGCCGGAGCACCGGTGCCCGCCGTCGGCCTCAATGAACTGGGCCTGGAGGTCGATGACTTCGCTCGGAGCCTGCTGGAGCTGCTGGCCGCCGAGGAACGGGCCGTCGAACTCGCCGCGGCCAAGGTCCGGGCGGTGGAATGATGCGCCGCCTGCTGCCTCTGCTTAGCCTGGTGGTCATCGGCGGCGCCCTCGTACTGGTTTACAGTGCCACGGGAGGGCTGCGGCTGGAGCTGCTCGACATTCAGCTCTACACCCCGCCGCCGCCGGAACCGGAGCGGATCGAGCTGCAGCTGCTGTATCAGAACGCAGCGGATTATGAGCTGTTGAGTTGTCACTGGACACCGCCCGGAGACGCCTTGAGGCTCACCGAAGAGGCGCTGGCGCCGGGCGATGGAACCGTCATCTTCGAACTCGGCGGTGCCCAGCTTCCCCGGGGACGCCACCGGGTCGACTTCCTCGTCGACGACGACCGCCTGCTGACCGAACAATTCGAGCTGCCGCCGGCCGAACCCGTCTTCGAAACACGGCTGAGCGGCGACGCCGCCGGACTGCGCGCGGCGGTGCACTTCCGCCATCAGGAACCGGCAACGACGCTCCGAAGCGAGTGGCGCTACGCCACGACAACCCTGGAGGACGCGAAGCGGGAGGTTGACTTGATCACTCCCCACGGCGTCGCACGCTTCAAGCTACAGCCGCCCGCCGGTGAAAGCCTGCCGCCCGGTGAGTACCACCTGCTCCTCTACGCCGACGACGCCTTCCTCGCCGAATACGTGTACCGCCTCGACTGACTCTTTGCACCTCACCGGGGGCCGTGAAAAACGGCCGCTGGCGATCGCAGGCGATTCCCCCGACGGCGCGAGCCCGGAACCGGCACGGTTTTTGCGGAGGCGGACCGTTAGCATCGGCCTCACGGTCGCCGAGATGCAAAAACCG
>WJLX01000120.1 GCA_014728225.1 Candidatus Coatesbacteria bacterium
CGTTGATATGTGTCCGTCCATCAGCGAAATCCTGTTGGTGGCTGATGCGCTTGTGAGGGAAACCGTTGAGCGAGAGCTTGTTATAGGCTTTCCAGCCGTCGGTGTAGCTGGTCGGGTCGAGCGCGGCCTGGCGAGCGGCGGCGAGGCGCCGGCGGATTAGCCTCTAGTAGCGATAGGCCGTAGTACGATGGAGGCCCAGGTCCTTGGCGACCCGCGCCGCCGGGACGCCGAGCCGGAACAGACGGGCTATCTCGCTTATGCGCCCGTCGGCCAGCGGTAGTGATAGCGGGGGTTGCAGCTGGGATAGTTGACGTGCCGGTCCCCCGACCCGCTTTTCCCCGCCACATTGCCCGCCTCGATCGGTGGCGGGATGACAGATCCGTTCACGCCGCTGGAAGTACACAACTGCAATAGCTGATGTTCACCTTCCGTGATGGTCCCTTACTCTTACAGCAACTGTAAGCGGTCGTGATATTCACCGACGCCCGGACGGAAAGCAGCAGAATAAGGCTGCAAGATGCCCTAAACACAACAACCTGTTAAAGTTGCTGTCCTAAGAAGGTCTTGGTCCGATAGCGACGATTATCACGCACTTGTCACCCTGGGCCCCGATTAACCGGCGGCTCACCAGTGTTGCGATGCAGACGTCCGAGGCTCATTAACGGCCCGGCCGGCTAGCTGAAGTCAACCGATAAGAAGCTCTTCCCGGAGCGCCGAAGTATCGCACCTTAGGTGAGCCTTTAGTAACCGTATTATCGCGGCTGCTATCTTTTGCGATCCCATCCGCCACACCCGCAACCATTAATGGCAAGATTGTCAGCCCGATTGACACTCAAGATGATAGAGACGAACATAATGGCGAGTTCGCTCCACATACATTCACAGCAGTCCCTGCCTCCATCGTGCTTAGTTTGTTCCTGACGGCCCATCTTGACTGACTTGCGCATCATCATCACCAACGACGACGGTGTCGACGCCCCGGGGCTGGCGGCCCTGGCCCGCGCCCTGGCCGATCTCGGCGCCGTCGAGGTCGTCGCCCCGGCCGAGCCCCGCTCCGGCTGCGCCCTGGCCAGCAGTTTCCACGCCCCGCTGAGCGTCCGCGAGCTGACCCTCGACGGCGGCCTGCCGGCCCGGGCCGTCGGCGGCTACCCGGTGGACTGCGTCCGCCTGGCCCTCTGCGACGGCGACGGCCGACCCCCGGCCCTGGTGGCCAGCGGCATCAACGCCGGACTGAACCTCTACCGCCACCTGCCCTACTCGGGCACCACCGGCGCCGCCGCCGAGGCCGCTCTCTGGGGCGTTCCCGCCCTGGCCGTCTCGACGGGCTTCCTCCAGGGTACCGACACCTGGGGCCGACCCGCCGACGAGGATTACCATCGCGCCGCCGCCGTGGCCCGCGAGGTCGCCGCCGACATCCTCGCCGACGGTCTGCGCCCCGGCCACTTCCTCAACCTCAACGTCCCCGGCGCCGTCCACGGCGAGCTGCGCGGTCTGCGTCGCACCCGCTCCTACCCCTTCACCATCTACGCCCGCTACGCCGCCGAGCACCCCGCGGGCTTGCTGCTGCGCGGCCGGGGCCACAACCCGACCCCGCCGCCCCCCGACAGCGACCTGGGCGCCGTCGCCGCCGGTTACGCCTCGCTGACCGACTGTCCCGCCGCTCCCGACGTCGACGACGGCCCCTTCGCCCCCTACTGGATCCGCCACGACCACCCGAGCCTCCAAACCCGGGACGACGATGACTAACCAAGAACGTCAACGCACCCCCCATCTGTTGCTCTCCAACGACGACGGCGTCCACTCTCCCGGCCTGCACCTGCTGGCCCGCCGGCTGCGAGAACTCGGTGAGCTGCTGATCTGCGCCCCGATGTTCGAGCGCTCCGGCGCCTCCCACGCCATCACCCTCAACCGCTCCATCCAGGTCTCCGAGGTCGCCATCGAGGAAGGCATGGACGCCGTGGCCACCGACGGCAAACCCGCCGACTGCGTCAAGTACGCCGTCAGCAACCTCTACAGCCGCATCGGCGAGCCCGACCCCGTCATCCGCGAGGACGAGCCCGTTCCCCCCGTGCCCTACGGTCCCGACCTCGTCGTCAGCGGGATCAACTCCGGCCTCAACCTGGCCAACCACATCTTCTACTCCGGCACCGTCGGCGCCGCCATGGAGGGCGCCTTCCTCGGCATCCCCTCCGTGGCCTTCAGCCTGGGCACCTTCAACCGTCCCCCCGGCGGCGCCCCCGTTCCCGGCGCCCTCGAGAACGCCGCCGACATCGCCGCCCGGCTCTGCCGCCGCCTCCTCGACATCGGCCTGCCCCCCTTCACCTGCGTCAACGTCAACATTCCCAATATAGAACCCGATCGGATCAAGGGCCTGCGCCTGACCCGCCACGGCCGCTTCGGCTTCGACACCCGCTACAAGCGCGACCACGACGAGGGCGGTTGGCGCCTCTCCGGCAAGATGAGCGAAATCGACGACGACGACAGCCCCGAACTCGACTATATGGCCATCCTCGAGAACTGCGTCTCCGTCACCCCTCTCGATCTCGACCTCAATAACCGCAAGCTCCACCGCCTGCTCTGCGAACAGGGCCTCGACGGCTCCGCCCCTTGACATTCCCCCCGCCCCTGGGGTAAATTACTCCCCCCGAGCCACGGGCCGTTAGCTCAACTAGGCAGAGCAACTGACTCTTAATCAGTGGGTTGAAGGTTCGATTCCTTCACGGCCCACCAAGGGGGCTGAAATGGGGAAATCCCGTTCCGGCCCCGCTTTTTGTTTCGCGTCTTCATTGGCCCAGCATTTGTGGGCCGCGCCCACCAAGGGGGCTGAAATGGGGAAATCCCCTTTCAGCCCCGCTTTTTGTTTCGCGTCTTCATTGGCCCAGCATTTGTGGGCCGCGCCCACCAGGGGGGCTGAAATGGGTATATCCCCTTTCGGCCCCGCTTTTTGTTTCGCGTCTTCATTGGCCCAGCATTTGTGGGCCGCGCCCACCAAGGGGGCTGAGCTGGGTATATCCCATTCCGGCCCCCGCTTTTTGTTATCGATAGGTTATCAGCGGTTGTCGTGGGCCGCGACCCGTAGGTTCGGCTCTTGAGAGCCGCCCGCCGCACACCTGATGCGGGACGGGCAACACGGCTCCGCTCCGCAGGGGCGGCTCTCGAGATGCTCGAGCCTTCGATAAACGAGGGCCGGCGCGGTTCTTGCACCGAGTTCGCCCGCCAGGGAGAACTCGGTCTGCAAGAACCGTGACGGCCCGCAGAGGGCGGTTAAGCCGACGGTTGTCCCGGCCGGGGGTTCTCCAGCGCCCTCCGGCGGTCCTTGACCGCGACGATCACGGCGTTAACGGGGCAGATCTCGACGCAGCGCCCGCAGAGGAAACAATCCCCCGGCAGGCCCCGCCTGTAATAGATACGCCCCATGGCGTTGCAGGGCGCTTCGTCGACACAGCGGCCGCAGTCGATGCAGCGGCCGCGATCGATGTGGACGCCGAAGACGCTCAGCCGCTCGGCCAGCCAGCTCACCAGGCCGAAGGGGCACAGCAGGCTGCACCAGGGTCGGTAGACCAGCAGCGAGGTCAGGAACAGCACCCCCGTCAGCGCGATCAGCACCCAGTCCCAGCTCCCGTGGCCGGCGAAGATGTGGAAGGGGTTGACCTGGCGCAGCAGATTGTAGCCCAGACCGAGGAGGAGCGCCGCGAACAGGGCCAGGAACAACACGCGCCCGACCAGCCCCAACCAGGCCGGAACACGCAGGGGACGCTTGAGCCCCAGCTTGTCCCGCAGCGGTCGGGCCAGCCAGTAGAGGGATTCCTGCACGCCGCCGACGTGGCAGGTCAGCCCGCAGATCGATTTATTGAACAGCAGGCTGGCCAGGAAGAACAGGCCCAGGAAAAACAGGGCCGTTGCGGGAACCGCGCCGCCCTGGAGGGTGTAGGCCGCCGGTTTCCAGACGCTGGAAACCAGGCTGGGATGCTGGATCAGCAGCAAGCCGAACAGCCCGCCGACGACCAGCCCCCAGGCGATCCTCAACCAGCGCTGGACGAGACCGCGGGCCAGCAGCAATCCGCCGCCGAGGATCAACAGCCCCATCACCCCGAGGCGCCAGGGCGCCTGGGGATCGAGGGTCCCTTGATTCTCCTCCGGATGCTCGTCGGCCCCGGCGGGAACGGGCGCCACGAGGAGGAAGACGAGCAGCAGCAGCAGAAGCGGCTTGAACCTACCGGCGGCCATCGCGCTCCTTGGGGGTCAGACCGGCCATCCGCAGGCTGAAGCGCACGAAGCCTTCGTACTGCTCGCTACGGACCAGCCGGCGGTTCTGGGCCAGGGTGTAGTAGGCGGCGTCGTGGAGATGTCGCAGCCGCACCAGGGATAAAAGCGGCTTGACGTCGCTCAGCTCCACCTCCAGCGCTTGCAGTTGCTCGGCGCAGGCGTGCCAGAAGGCGGCGAAGACCGAAGGGGCGTAGTCGTAGTGTCCCTGCTGGGCCAGCATGAAGTTGTTGGCGGCGGCCAGTCCCGCCAGGTCCTCCTCGAGGAAGCCGCCGCGCCGTGACTCCGTGTCCAGCAGGGTCAGCCGGCCGGGCAGCTCGACGGGATCGCGCACCGGGATCGGCCAGGGCGCCTTGCGCCACAGCAACTGGCGCCACATCAGATCGCCGTGGATCGGCCGCGGTCCGTGGTAGGCTCCGGCTTCGGCGTACCCGCGCACCTTGTCCAGGGTTCGCTGGAAGGGAGCGTCCGCCGGACGGTGACGCTTGACCGTCTCAAAGTCCCGCCGGGCCTTGGCCAGCAGGCGCTCGAGCACCGCCTCGCCGCCGAGGCCGTCGCCCAGGTGGTCCGGCAGCCGCTCGTAGAAGGCCGCCAGGGTGTGCAGGGTCTTGCCGAAGATGACCCGCAGCCGCGCCGTGATCGAGTTGAAGGGATCGACGGTCAACCGCTCCAGCAAACGCCAGATCAACTCGCCGACCTCCCGCCCCTCGACGAACTCGTAACAGGCGGCCAGGGTCAGCTCGCCCCGGCCGTCGATCAGTCGGCCCAGGGGCCGGGGAACCAGCTCGCTGGCCAGGGTGGTGGCCAGCTCCCACTCCCGTTTGCCGCTCTCCGGCCTCTCCCGGGGCAGGTAGCGCTTGAGCACGGCGGCGACGCGGTTGGTGTCACTCTCCAGGCGCACCCGGTAGATGTAATTCGTCGACGGCTCGTCGCCCTCACCGGCCAGGGGCTCGACGTCCAGCCGGCGCAGGTTGGCGAGGGGGTTGCGACCCGGGCTGCCGAAACGGCCCATCCGGGGTAGCTCCAGGTTCAGCCGCCCGGCGTTGCCATGCCGGGCCGCCGTCAGCAGGGCCCGCAGCGCCGGGGGGTGGCGGTAGGGATCGTAGAGTCGCCAGACGCGACCGTTGATCTCGATCTCGGTCCCCGCGCCCAACTCGTCGATCTTGTCCCGCTGGATCAACAACGGCAGGTAGAAGCACAGGTCCTCGGCGAGTTTCAATAACAGGTGCGACTGGGGGGGCTGATGCCAGAGGATGTCGATCCGGACCGGTGTCGAGCGCAACACCGCCGGCTTGAGCCGCCAGCGTCGGTAGTCGGCCAGCACATGGAGGTGCTCCTTGATGTAGCGGGTAAGCTCGGCCAGGGGCGGATAGGAGGGCAAGGCGGTCTCCGGCGACGGGGAAAGGTCTCGCGGACGGGTTGCAGTATAATGAGCCCGGCGCCAGCTGTCAAACACCGGCGCCGCGTAGCGGGGCTTGCCAGAACGCCCCGGCCCGTGCTACAATCGTCGTCACGTTTGCTCGGCCTAACTACTTTACTGACAGCGGCTTACGGCCCTTCATCACTTCGGTTCACCGCCGACACCCGCCGATGACCAACCCCCGAGACCCCCACGCCAATCCCTTCGAGCAGGTCCGCGACCTGCCGCCCGCCGCCGAGCTGATCGCCGAACCGCAGCGCTGGACGCCGGAGCTGTTCCGCCGGCTGCGCTTCATGGGCGGTCTGGAGATTCACCAGCAGGTGGCCACCAAGAGGAAGCTCTTCTGTCGCTGCCCGGCGGTGCCCATGCCCGACACCCCGCCGGCGGCCCGCATCTACCGTCATATGCGCCCCACCCTCTCCGAGATGGGAACCTACGACGGCACCGCGCTGATGGAGTTCAAGACCAAGAAAAACGTCATCTACGAGCTGATCGATCCCGTCAGTTGCACCTACGAGATGGACGACACGCCGCCCTTCCTGATCAACGAGGAGGCGCTGGCCAAGGCCGTCGCCGTCGCCCGCCAGTTCAACTGCGAGGTCGTCGACGAGATGCACGTGGCCCGCAAGCAGTACCTCGACGGCTCGATCCCGACGGGCTTCCAGCGCACGGCGATCATCGGCCTCGACGGCTGGGTGCCCTACAAGGGCCGCCGGATCAGGATCCGCCAACTCTCCATCGAAGAGGACTCCTGCCGCGAGGTCTCCGACGTCGGCCACGACATCGTCTTCCGTACCGACCGCCTGGGCTTCCCCCTCCTCGAGGTCGTCACCGAGCCCGACGCCCGCGACCCCTGGGAGCTGGCCGAGATCTGCGCCCTCCTCGGTGACGTGATGCGGGCCACGGGAATGGTCCGCCGCGGCCTGGGCGCCTCGCGCCAGGACGTCAACATCTCCATCGGTGGCAGCACCCGTATCGAGAACAAGGGCGTCAGCAAGGTGGGGTACATCGCCCGGCTGACCTGCGTCGAGGCCCTGCGCCACCAGGCCCTGCTCGAGCTGCGCGATGAACTGCAGGCCCGCGGGCTGACCGAACTGCGCCCCGAGCGCCGCCTGTTCGCCGCCGCCGAGGTCGGCCTGCCCGGACCCGTCGCCGGAGCCCTGGTTCTGCCCGGCTGGAACGATCTCCTCGACTGGCGCACCCAGCCCGACTTCAGCTTCATCGACGAGCTGCGCGGCGTGGTCCGGGTGGTGGCCTGCCTCGATCGCTATCCCTACGTCTACCATCGCGGCGACGAAGGCGCCTGGGCCGTCGACGATGAGGTTTGGCCCCGCCTGCGCCGCGAGCTGCAGGCCGCCGACGCCGACGCCGTCGTCCTGGTCCAGGGCGAGGAGGGCGACGTCCAGACCGCCCTCAACGAGATCGTCGATCGGTGCAACCTGGCCGCCCGTGAAGGCGTGCCCCGCCAGACCCGCCAGGCCCTGGTCGAGGAACGACTCGTCCTGCCCGACGGTCGTCGCCTCTCCGGCGTCCAGACCGATTTCGAGCGCGTCCTGCCCGGGGCCGACCGGATGTACCCCGACACCGACCACCCGCCCCAAGCCCTGCCGCGCGATGCAGTCGACGAAATCGCCGAACGGTTACCGCCGCCGCTGTGGCGGCGCAGCGGTCAGTACCGGGCCGCCGGGCTGCCCGCCGACGTCCGTCGATATCTGTTGCGCGAGCACGACGCCGCAGAGCTCTACGCCGAGCTGACCGACGCCTGCCCCCGCGTCCAGCCCATGCTGATCGCCGTCACCCTGGTCCAAACCGCCAAGCACCTGCGCCGGGAGGGCCTGTTGCCCCGATTGGAGCCCTGGATCCTGCGCCGCGTCTTCGCCGCCGTCGACGCCGGTGAGCTGGCTCCGGACAGCCTCGCCGAGCTGCTGGCCGAATTCGGCGGCCGACTCGATAACCCCGAAGACCCGGCGGCCGCTGAAAAACTCGACGAACTGCTGGATCGTTTCCGCATCGTCGACAACGCCAAGGCCCGCCGTTTGATCGAAGAGGTCGCCGCCTACACCGACGGCCCGACGGATCCGGCCAAGCGCCACCGCTACCTGATGGGCCGGGTCCGCGAACGGCTGAACTACCGCTTCCCCGGCCGACGCCTGGCGGCGCTGGTCGAAGAAGAACTCGCCTTCCGGAAAACCCCCGCCCGAGCAACGGCCTGAGATTACAACCATGAGCGAGATCGACCACAGCATCGAACCGCTGACCCCCGAGCGCCTCGATGATTACATCAAGCCCTGCTGGGTCCCCGGCGAGGACCTGGCCGACGGCGCCGAGCTGAAGCAAGAGCTGCTGCGCGAGCAGCTCGAGGAGGGCTTCATCGGCCGCCTGCTCTATGTCGAGGGCCGTCCCGTCGGCCTGGCCGAGGCCCTGCCGCTGCGGATCGCCCCCTTCAAGCTCGAGGGTCGCCATACCGCGGTACTGCACTGTATCTGGGTCAAGCCCGACTGGCAGGGCAGGGGTTACGGCCGCGAGCTGCTGGAGGCCGTCCGCGCCGCCGCCGCCCCCCAGGCCCTGGCCGCCTTCGGGTTCGATTTCGCCGGCTTCATGCCCGCCGACTTCTTCATCCACCTCGGTTTCCGTACCCTCGAGGAACGTGACAACATCAAGCTCCTCTACCTGCCCCCGACCGACGCCGATCCCGCCGCGGAACCCCGCGTTCGCTGGCTGCCGCGCAACTACCAACCCGCCAGCGTGCCCGGAAAACTCGTCATCGAGGTCTTCGTCGACCACCACTGCCCCTACGCCGCCCTGATCGCCCAACGGGTCGCCTCGGCCGCCCGCGAGGTCGACCCCCTGCTGATCGAGGTCGTCGTCCACGACGTCAGCCGCCGTCCCGACACCCTGCGCCTGGGCAAGTCCCTCGGGGTTTTCGCCGACGGTGAGGAACTCTTCCTCGGACCCCTGCCCCGGGACCAGATCGTCGAGCTCCTCGAAGAACAACTGACGCGGCGCGGCCTGCGCTGAAACGACCCCCGGCTCACCCGGGGGCGCGTTTTCCCGGCGGCCGTTGAAAACACGAGCTGTAAACCACCCCAACCGCCCGAACCCCGCCGCCGGAACCGGCACGGTTTTTGCGGAGGCGAACCGTTAACATCCGCCGTAACGGTCGCCGAGATGCAAAAACCGTGCCGGTTCCGGCGGCTCGCTAGTCGTCCCGCTCGCCGTCCTGTGTTTTCAACGGCCGCCGGCGCCACACGCTACGAGGATCTCCAGTGGTTACCGCGGTGCAATCGACAGGCTGAAGTCCAGGGGCTTGACCGCTCCCGCCATGCTGGATAGCTGAGGGGGTGGTTCTTTTTCGGCGGCCGGGCTGTTGCATTTCCCCGCCGGCTGGTATAGAGTTGGCCGTGGATGGAAGAGTGGCTGACAAGCGTTCGCTGCGATCTACTCTCAATCCAGCCCGGCCCGCCAAAGGAGTATTCCAGCGGCCGATCCTCAATCCGGACGACCATGCGCGACGACCTCTGGTTAGAATTCGAAGAATTGCTCGACGACGCCGACGCCCTCTGCGATCAGGGCCGTCACGAGGAATCCCTGGCCTTTTACGAACGGGCCGAGGAGCTGACCCTGGGCCTGTTCCGTGATGTCTCCGCGATGGCCGAAGTCGAGCGTTTCCTCTACGCCAGCCTCTACAACAACTGGGGCGCCGCGTTGACGGCGGTCGATCCTCCCAACTACCCCGAGGCCGTCGAGCGCTACCGCTTCGCCATCCAGATCAAGCCCGACTTCCAGCACGCCCTGGCCAACCTGGGTTTGGCCCTGGTCAACAAGATCAACCCCGAGTTCGACGCCGCCGTCGCACACTACCGCCGGGCCCTCGCCGTCAATCCCGACTTCCATCCCGCCCTCTACAACTGGGGCCTGACCCTGATGGATATGGGTGAGGAGCCCGATCACTTCGCCGTGATCGACAAGTTCGAGCGCGTTCTGGAGCTCGAACCCGAGGAAGCCGGCGCCCATTATCACCTGGCCTGCACCTACGCCCGGCTGGGCAACCGCCACATCGCCCTGGACTACCTGGCCGCCGCTATCCAGATCGACGATCTCTACGCCGATGACGCCCGCCTCGACGAGGCCTTCGCCTGGCTGCGCCAGGATCGTGACTTCCGTCGCCTCGTCGGCCGCCGGCAGAACTAGGCCGACGACAACGCTAAGAAGCGGCCCCGACCGGCGCGGCGGGGTCTTTCTAATACAGCCCGCCGGCCCGCGACCCCGAGCGCTCGTCCATGGGCAACGTTAGACCCCCCGGAGCCGGCACGGTTTTTGCATCTCGGCGACCGTTAGGCCGTTGATAACGGTTCGCCTCCGCAAAAACCGTGCCGGCTCCGGGGGGTGGAGTGGGCGCGGTGGTCGGGTCCGGGATCGCGGGCCGGCGGGTCGATGGGTTAAGGCGAAACCGGCGGGTTGGTACCCGCCGGTCGGTTGAATGGTCGTCGCAGTCGGTGTCGTCAATCCAGCGCCAGGGACTGGTAGGGTTTGCGGTTCTCGAGGTAGGCGTCGCCGCCGTGGGCGTCATTGGCGACGATCAGGGGCAGGTCCTCGACCTCGAGACGTCGGACGGCTTCGGTGCCCAGGTCCTGGTAGGCGATGATCTCCAGGCTCTTGACGCTCCTGGCGATCAGGGCGGCGGCGCCGCCGACGGCGGCGAAGTACACGGCGCCGTGTTTCTGCATGGCCTCGCGTACGGTGGGTTCGCGTTTGCCCTTGCCGATCATCCCGCGCAGTCCGGCGGCCAGCAGGGGCGGGGTGTAGGGGTCCATGCGGTAGCTGGTGGTGGGTCCGGCGGAGCCGATGACCCGGGGCGGCTTGGCGGGGCACGGGCCGACGTAGTAGAGCACCGCTCCTGCGATGGGGAAGGGCAGCTCCTTGCCGGTCTCGAGCAGTTCGATCAACCGGGCGTGGGCGGCGTCGCGGGCGGTATAGATCACGCCGGACAGCTTGACGGCGTCGCCGATCCGCAGGGAGCGCACGTCGTCCTCGCTCAGGGGTGTCTGCAGCTTGATGGGGTTCTGGGCCATGGTCCTCCTTTCGCAGGCAGGATGTTAGCAGAGGGCGTCGGCCTTGTCGAGGGTCGGCGCCGCTGCTAAAATCACTGTGTGGATGCGGGGATCGTGACAGAGGAGTACGCCCTGTTCGGAGGAGCGTTACGGCTGCTTCAACCCCGCCGGGGGGCCAAGACCAGCCTGGACGCCGTGCTGCTGGCGGACTTCGTCTCCGCCGGGCCGGGCCCGTTGGCCGAGCTGGGGTTGGGCCACGGGGCGGCTCTGTTGGCGGCCGTGCATTTGGGCAGGGCCGAGCGGGGCTGGGGGCTCGAGCTGCGGTCGGACCTGGTCGAGTTGGCCCGCTTCAACGCCGAACTCAACGGGCTCGAGCTCGAGGCGAATCAGGGTGATCTGCGCGAGCTGGACGAGCTGCCGGCGGGGGGCTTCCGCCGGGTGATCGCCAACCCGCCGTTCCGTGCCGTCGGCGACGGTCGGCGCTCGCCGGACCCCGTTCGTGACGCCGCCCGGCGTGAGACGACGGCGGGCCTGGCCGATTTCCTCACCGCCGCGGCCCGGCTGTTGGATCCCGGCGGACTGCTGTCCCTGGTCTTCACCGTTCGTCGGCTGGCGGAGCTCATTCAGACGCTCGTCGACCATCATCTGGAGCCCAAGCGGCTTCGCCCGGTCCATCCCCGCCGCGGCGCCGCGGCCCGTCTGGTCCTCGTCGAGGCACGCCGCGACGGCGGCGTCGGCCTGACCGTCGAACCCCCTCTGCTGACCCATGAAGGCAACCGCTACAGCCCGGAGCTGG
Organism: Candidatus Coatesbacteria bacterium; assembly: GCA_014728225.1. NCBI lineage: Bacteria > Candidatus Coatesiibacteriota > Candidatus Coatesiibacteriota bacterium. The sequence continues at coordinate 11,531 of WJLX01000120.1, forward strand.
CGCAGATTCTGGCCGGTCGTACCGCTGCTGGCGCTTCTTAGCTGCGGACCGCCCGAGGAGCCGCGCCTGGAGCTGCCCGCCCCGCCGGAACCGACGGCGGCGGACCTGCTCCTCGTCGGCGACGCGGCGGCGGCGCGGGCGTACCCAGCCGGATTGGAGCCGGAGACCCCCGCCGCCGTTTACGCCGCGGCCCAACTGGCCGTTCACGACGGCGATTACGCGGTGGCGGCGGAGCTGCTGTCCGGGCTCGACGACCGCCGGGCCCGTTTCCAGGTGGTCCATCTGGCCGTGGCGGGATTGCTGGATGTTCGACCGGCCGAGCTGCCGCCGCCGGGCGCCGAGGCGATCCTCGAATTGGGCTACGGTCTGGCCCTGTTGAACGGGGGCTGGGAGGCGGAGGGCTTGGCGCGGCTGGCGCCCCTCGACACCGGCGCCGTCGGCTGCCTGGCCCAACTGATTCGCGGCCGCCGCCTCGATCCCGTCGCCGACGCCCGGGAGCGTCGGGCCGCCCTGGAACGGGCCTGGGTGCTGGCCACACCGGTGCTGCGGCGGCTGGTCATCGACGATTACCTGGCCCTGCTCGATGAGTTGGGCGCCGGGGAGGGCACGGCGGCGGGTCTGCGTGAGGAGCGCGCCGCCGTCGAGGCCGGCACGCCGCTGTGGGACGACCTGACCTACTGGCGGGGCCTGCTGGCCGGGCCGCAGGAACGCCGGGAGCTGGCCTGGGAGCTGGCCGACGCCGAAACCGACGACGAGAACGCCCGGCGCCGGGCCCTCGAACTGCTGAGCTACGACGAGGTTCCGGCCGGTGAGCTGGCGCGCACCGCCGCCCTGGCCCTGGAGTTGGATCAGGTGACGGCGGCCGCCGAACTCGTCGACCGGCTGCCCGCCGGACCGACGGCGAACCTGCTGCGCGGCGAGCTGGAGTACGCCCGGGGGCGCTTCGGCCTGGCCCTGGCCCAGTACGAGAACCTGTTCGATGACGCCGACCTCGGCGGTCTGGCCCGGCTCTACGCCGGTTCCACCCAGTACGAGCGCGATAGAACTGCTGAAGCCGCCGGGCTCTGGGTCGCCGTCGAGCCCGCCGTCACCCCCGCCGCCCTGGCGGGCAGCTACCTGGAGCGCGACGCGGCGCTGACCGTGGCCAAGGCCGCCTACTACCGGGCCAACCTGCTGCGCTACTCCGCCCCGGCCGCGGCCGCCGCGCTCTACCACCGGGCCCTCGCCGGCGGCTTGACCGGCAAGGAGCGGGCCCGCGCCGGTTGGCGGGCGGGGATGATCGAAGCCGCCGCCGGCAACTACAGCCGCGCCGCCGAGGCCCTGGCCAGCACCGATCACGATCCGGCCTACGCCCCCCACGCCGTCTACTGGGTCGAGCGCCTCGCCGGTCTGGCCGTCGGAGCCGAACCGCCGCGGCTGACCCATTGGAGCTACCCCTTCTATGAACTGCCCGGCGGCGGCGGGGAGTGGTGGCTGTACCGCGAGCCCGACGGCGACCTCGTACCTTGGGGCGGCCTGTTCGAAGGTTGCTACAGCACCTTCGCCGATCCCGAGCTGACCCTGCTCCTCGAGCTGGCCAGCTCGGCCGATGATGAACTCTACGGCGCCTACCGCGAGGCCCTGCTGCGTTACCGGGAGCGGGAGCCCCTGGCCTGGAGCGCGGCGACCCTGGCCGAGGTGCGCCGCCGAATGGAAGTCGGCGACTACTCGCCGCCACCCGGTCTGTACTTCGCCGGGCGGGCGCTGGCCGAAACCGCCGACGGCCGGCTGGGTGGTCTCGCCGCCCTGCCCTTCGCCTACCCCCCCGCCCACCTGGCCGCGACCACGGCAGCTTGCGCCGACAGCGGCCTCGATCCCCTGCTGCTGCTGGCCCTGGTGCGCGAGGAGAGCCGCTTCGATCCCGACTGCGTCTCCCGGGCCGGCGCCGTGGGTCTGACCCAGCAGATGCCGGCCACCGCCGCCCTGACCGCCGACCGGCTCGATCTGGAGGACTACGATCCCCGCAATCCCGCCGATTCCCTGCGCCTGGGGGCCGCCTACCTGGCCGAGATGCTCGAGCGCTACGACGGCAACCTGATGCTGGCCCTGGCCGGCTACAACGCCGGACCGGGCAACGCCGACCGCTGGCGGGCGGCCTTCGCCGAATCGCCGCCGGACATCTGGCTGTTGACCGTCCCCTTCGATGAGACCCGACGCTACATCACCCGCGTCCTGGGCTCCTACCTGCGCTACCGTCAACTCTACCGCAGGGAGAGCCGATGAGGCAGGCGCGACTCAGGCACCATCTCGACGAGCTGCCCCGCGTCTTCAAGACCCTGGCCCCCTGGGGCTGGCGGTTGGTCGTCCTCGTCCTGCTGGCCCTGCCCCAGGCCGGTATCGGCATCGGGGTGGCCTCCCTGGCCGGTTGGGCCGTCGAGGCCTTCCGCACGGCCGTCGACGGAATGGGCGACTGGCTGATCCCCGCCCTGCTGGGCTTCTTTCTGCTCCGCTCCACTTTCGGCGCCCTGATCGGCTACATCTCGCTCAAGCTCTCCTCCCGCCTGCAACTCGAGCTGGAGCGGCGCTCCTTCAGCGCCCTGCTGGGCCTGCCCCTGCTGCAGACCCGCGGTGTCGGCGAAAGCGCCAGCTCCCTGTTCTTCGACACCACCAAGCTCAGCGGCGGCCTGCTGCAGTTGGTCACCCAGACGATGATGCAACTGCTGCAAAGTTTGGCCCTCTGGGTCTACCTGGTCGTTCTGGACTGGCGCCCCGCCCTGCTGGTGTTGATCGTGACCCTCGTGATCGTCCTGCCCCTGCGGCTGCTGACCCGCCGGGTCGGCCTGCTGGGCGAACACTATCTCGACGCCACCCGGGGCTACTGGAGCCGGGCCGTCGACGCCGCCGCCTCCCCCCGCCTGGTGCGCAACTTCGCCGCCCAGGAGTTCGAGCGGCGCTCATTCAACGCGCTGGGATCCCGACGCCTGGGGCTGATGCTCCAGCGCAGCCGCTGGAGCCTCCTCCTCGGCCCCCTGGGCGAAGGCTTCGTGGTGCTCGTGCTGGCCGGAGCGCTCTGGCTGGGTATCGACGCCCTCGAGCTCGCCTCGCTGGACGCCGCCACCCTGGGCTCGGCCGCCGTCGCCGTCGGCTGGCTGTTGCTGTCCCTGCGACGGGTCGTCGGCTCCCTGGCCCCGCTGACCAACACCCTGGTTCTACACCGTCGGCTGCGCCGGCTGTGGTCGGCGACCCGGGAGGAACTCGCCGGTCCGCCGCCGCCGCTCTGGAGCGAGCTGCGCGCCACGGGGCTGGGCTTCGCCTATCCCGGAGCCGCCCCGGTCTTCACCAGGCTCGACCTCACGCTGCGCGCCGGCGAACACTGCCACCTCTCCGGACCCTCCGGCGCCGGTAAAACGACCCTGGCCCGACTGCTCTGCCGCCTCTACCCCCCGACGACGGGCCGCCTGTTCGCCGACGGCCGCCCCGTGACCGACTACGGCCTGTCATCCTGGCGCCGGTCGGCCCTGCTCGTCGATCAGGAGCCCGAGTTCCTCCCCGGTGGCCTGCTCGAACTCGTCGTCTATCCCCGGCCCCCGGGCGAGGCCGACCTGGACGAAGCCCGGCGCCTGCTGGAACTCGTCGAACTCGACGGACTGCTAACCGACGGTGGACGCGAGGTCAACGCCGGGGCCGTCGATCTCTCCGGCGGCGAGCGCCGGCGCCTGGCCCTGGCCCGGGCCCTCTACCACCGACCCCGCCTCCTCGTCCTCGACGAAACGACGAGCTTCATCGACGCCGCCGCCGAGCAACGCCTGCTGCGATCGGTGCGCAGCGAGCTGCCCGGAGCCGCCCTGCTGGTCATCAGCCACCGCGAGCGGGCCGCCGAGACGGCCGAGCGCCACCTGCGGCTGGATATACAAGGCTTGCGCGAGATGTGACGGCGCCCAACGGATCGGCACGGCGCGGACCGGCGCGCGTTTTTGCCCGAAGACCTCCGGTCACCGGAGGTCTTCGGTATGCAAAAACCGTGACGGTCCGCGCCGGCGGAGGGTCGGCAGGCGATGCGGTCCCGTCGGCCGAGGTCTTCGACCCCGTCGCAGCGGACTGATTGGTATCGGGGATGGTTAGATGTTAATGAACGTAGGGCGGGGTCAGAGAGCCCGCCCTACATAATTATCCGATTGCGGCGGGGCGATTGGTAATTGGCTATGGAGCGCAGGCTCTCCAGCCTACAGTATGCCGGCCGCCGGCTGGCATACTGTAGGGGCGGGCTATTAATCCCGCCCGCGGTTGCCGGATGCCTGTTTCACGTAGGGCGGGGGCTCCGCCCCCCGCCGCGAATGTCAAAGGGGCGCGGATCGGCGTTAACGTACAAACGGCGGGGACAGAGTCCCCGCCCTACAGGGCTGGCGATTTACGACGGGGGGATGGGGGTTCATCCCACGCCCCCGCCGTACGCCGCAGTGATAATCGCACCCAACCGATGCCTACCCGGTCCTACTCGCCCAGGGCCTTGATTTGTCCCCAGCTCGTCGGCTGGATGTCGACATGGTCCGTTAGGTAGCAGGCGGCGTTGGCGATCAGCCGGAAGCCGTCGCCGGTCCAGTCGTGGTCGTCGCTGGAGCGATAGTTGATGCCGCAGACGCTCTCGTCGGCGTTGAGGGCCACGCCGCCGGCGTCGGCGAAGTGGGCCGGCTCGACGGCTCCGGGGCGCAGCTCCGTTTGCATCCTGCCCCGAGCGCCGTTGACCGCGCAGACACCGTCGAAGATCGGGTGGCCTGGTTCGTCGATGATCAGGTCCTCCGGGTGATGATAGTCGGCGCCGGAGATGCAAGCGTAGGGACTGTAGCCCTCGAACCACCAACGCCCCAGCGGGGAGCCGTCGTCCTGGTAGGGTCCCTTCATGGCGTAGTAGTTGCAGACCACCCGGCCGCCGCCGTCGACGTAATCGGCCAGCAAATTGCCCAGCGCCACCATGTCACACAAACGGTAGTAGCCGTCGATCGTCGCACAGTCGTGCAGTTGGAGCAGCTCCGGCGGCGGGGGGTCGTAGCGGATCGTGTAGCGGTAGACGGTATCGAAGCGGGGGTCCGCGCATAGATGCTGGTAGAGACCGTCGAAGTTATCGAAGCCGTTGACCAACATGATCACCGATAGGGCTCCGGCGGCGGCGGTCAAGGCCAGGCAGAGTATCAGCACTTTTTTCATTGAGGTCACCTCGCGGGGGATGGTCGGGCGGCGCGTGATCAGCGGGGTGTCGTGGCCGGGGTGTCGTGGCCCGGGGTGTAGTGGCCCGGGGTGTAGTAGTGTTGGGGAGTGAAATAGTAGAATAGAAACTAGCACAAGACGACCGTCCCGGCAAGGACGGCCGTCACTTTTCTGGCCGCAATAACAAGCGCAGCTCAGCCCCCGCGGACGACGGGGGGGCCCGGCGCTGTTTTCGCCTTGAGCCGCAACCCTTGAAGTGTTATAGTTTAGCCCGGTTTTGGCATCCGCGGGCGGTGAAAGGCCCGAGGGCTCTCGATCCCCCGCCGGCGCGGTTTTAGACGCCTCCATCCTCCCCGGGGAGCGGCCTATTCCGAGCGCACCGAACAGCCCGCGTAGTCTACAGCCGCTGCGCCGTGATCCGGGCCCGGCCGCCGGGCGAATTACCGGCCGCAGCTTGGTATACCGTTAACCCCCGGCAGGCGACCGCCCGCGGGGTCTTTTTACGTCCCGTCGATCCTGCAGCCAGTCACCCATCCGAAAGGCAGACAAGATGATCGAGATCCGCTTCCACGGACGCGGGGGCCAGGGCGCGGCCAGCGCCTGCAAGATGTTCGCCGACGCCTGTTTCCGCGGCGGCAAGAGCGTCCAGGCCTTCCCGATGTTCGGCGTCGAACGCCGCGGCGCGCCGGTGCAGAGTTTCGTCCGCGTCAGCGACGACGAGATCCGCGCCCGGCACAACATCGAGAACCCCCACTACGTCTTCGTCCTCTCCGAGACGCTGATGAACAAGGTCGACTGCAGCGCGGGCATCAAGCCCGGCGGAGTGATGGTCGTCAACAGCCCCAAGGACGTGGCGACGCTCAAGCGCGACCACCGGTTGGAGGGCGACTACGAAGTACACGCCATCAACGCCACCGAGATCGCCGTCAAGCACGGCCTGGGCTCGATGGCCACGCCGATCGTCAACACGGCGATGCTGGGCGTGGCGGCCAAGACCACCGGTCTGGCCGAGATCGACGACCTGGCCGCCGTCATCGAGGAAAGCGCCCCGGCCAAGCAGGCCGAAAACGCCAAGGCCGCCCGCGACGCCTTCGCCGCGCTGGAGCTTTAACTACCAAGGAGCGAGTCACATGGCCGACAAGAAACCCGAGGATTATGTCGTTCCGCTCAAGACCATCGACGATCTGCCGCCGATGGCGCGGACCATGGGCCAGATGTTCGTCAACGAGACCGGCTCCTGGCGCAACGTCTACCCCAAGATCAACCACGCCGAGTGCATCAAGTGCGGGATCTGCTGGCAGTTCTGTCCGGACCTGGCCATCATCGAGAACGCCGAGGGCTTCCCCGAGGTCGACCTGGTCTACTGCAAGGGCTGCGGCGTCTGCGTCGAAGAGTGTCCGAAGAGCTGCATCACCATGCTGGAGGAGGGCAAGTAGATGAAAAAGGTACTCACCGGTAACCATTCGGTCTCCTTCGGCGCGATGGTCTCGCGGGCCGAGGTGGTCGCGGCCTACCCGATCACCCCGCAGACCCAGATCGTGGAGCGCATCAGCGAGCTGTGCGCCGACGGCGAGATGGATGCGCGTTTCATCAAGGTGGAGAGCGAGCATTCGGCGATGGCGGCCTGCATCGGCGCCTCGGCCGGCGGAGCCCGCTCCTTCACCGCCACCAGCGCCCAGGGCCTGGCCCTGATGGACGAGATGCTGCACTGGGCCTCCCACGCGCGGCTGCCCATCGTGCTGGCCAACATCAACCGCGCCATGGGACCGCCCTGGACGATCTGGACGGACCAGAACGATTCGGTCTCCCGGCGCGACAGCGGCTGGATCCAGTTCTACTGCGCCTCGAACCAGGAGGTCCTCGACACGGTCATCCAGGCCTTCAAAGTCGCCGAGCAGGTCAAGATGCCGGCGATGCTGGTTCTGGACGCCTTCGTCCTCTCCCACACCTCGGAGCCCGTCGACGTCCCCGACATCGAGCTGGTCGACAGCTACCTGCCCAAGTACCAGGCCGAGTTCGACATGGATCCGGCCAAGGGCAGCCCGGCCTACGGCGCCCTGACCAACGAGGAGTGGTACTACGAGCTGCAGATCAAGATGCAGCGCGCCATGGAACAGGCCCTGGATGTGATCGTGGCTGAGGACGAAAAGTTCGGCGAGGTCTTCGGGCGCAACTACCCCGTCGTCGAGGGCTACCGCACCGAGGACGCCGACTACCTGATCTTCACCACGGCGACGGTCTCCTCGACGGCCAAGGACGCCGTCGACCGCGCCCGCGAGGAGGGGCACAAGGTCGGCAGCGTCAAGGTCCGCCTGCTGCGCCCCTTCCCCAAGCCGCAGATCCGCGCCATCGCCAAGGGCCGCAAACGCCTGGGCGTCATCGACCGTAACATCAGCTACGGCTCCGAGGGCGCCTTCTTCACCGAGATCAAGAGCTGCCTGTACCACGAGGCGGAAACCCCGGAGATCCACGGCTTCATCGCCGGTCTGGGCGGGCGCGATATCACCGTGGACAGCATCCTGGCGATGATCCGCACCACCATCGAGGAGAGCCCCGCCGGCGACATCAACTGGCAGGGAGCCAAGCTGGCCTGAGGGGAGCGGCGCCCGACCCGAGCCGCTGAGCCGGCTCCCGTCGGGAACACGGCCGACCTTTTCGACTTGAACCCGGCTGCGGCCGGATAAGCCCCAAGAGAGGTTTCCACGATGAAGTACCCGATCCCCAAAGAGGAGTACATCACCAGCGGAACCGTGGCCTGCCAGGGCTGCGGCTGCGTCCTGGCGCTGCGCTACGTCCTCAAGGCCCTGGGCCCGGACACGGCGATGTGCGTACCGGCCTGCTGCTGGAGCGTCATCGACGGCCCCTTCCCCTATTCGGCGACCAAGGTGCCGCTGTTCCACACCGCCTTCGAAACCGCCGCCTCGGCCGCCTCGGGGCTGCGCAACGGCTTCGCCGTCCGCGGCAACGACCACACCACGGTGCTGGCCTGGGCCGGTGACGGCGGCACCGCCGATATCGGCATCCAGGCGCTCTCCGGCGCCGTCGAGCGCGACGAGGATATCATCTACATCTGCTACGACAACGAGGCCTACATGAACACCGGCATCCAGCGCTCCGGCTCCACCCCCTGGGGCGCCTGGACGACGACCACGCCGGTGCGGCACTTCAAGAAGGAAGAGAAGAAGGACATCGTCGAGATCATGGCGGCCCACGGCATCCGCTACACCGCCACCGCCGCCATCAGTCACCCCAAGGACCTGCTGGCCAAGGTGGAGAAGGCCAAGGGCATCCGCGGGGCCAAGTACCTGCAGATCTTCGCCAGTTGCATCCCGGGCTGGAAGATGAAGTCCGAGTATTCGATCAAGGCCGTCCGCCTGGGCGTCCAGACCGGCCTGGTGCCGCTGTACGAGATCGAGGGCGGCGTCTACAAAATCAACTACAAACCCAAGCAGTTCAAGCCTATCGAGGATTATCTGAAGCTGCAGGGCCGCTTCCGCCACCTGACGCCGGAGCAGATCAAGCACATCGAGAAGATGCGCGACCTGCGCTGGAAGAAGCTGGAGGCCAAGGTCAAGATGACCGAGGCCCTGGCCGAGGAGATGGCCGAGTTGAGCTAGTCGGACTCGGTTGGCAAACACGACGGGCGGCCCCGCGAGGGACCGCCCGTTTCGCATACGGTACCCGAGCGCAGATCCGCCTCCCCGCAAGGGCGGTTCGGGGGGATCAGCCCCCCGCGGGCCGCCCGAAAGTGGTTGGGATCGTCTGCCCCGTCTGGAGCGGATCACGCTGGTAACCCGCTGATAATACGAGCGATGATCCTCACATGGCTGTCAGAAAGCGAGTAGCCATCGGGTGGCGGTTATCCGGGAACTAATAAGAAGGCCAGACAGCAGCAGGCTTGCCTATGCCCGGGCGGCGGCCGGCGATCTATATCTAAGTCATCCAATAACAAGCCTTAAGGGCATACTATGCGGGTGTTTGATCAACAATCGAGCATCTCCGGTGGGCGGCCCGGTGGGTGGCCCACCGGGCGGCGAAGACCGGCTAAACCACTCGTAGTCGGCCTGATTTGGTCCGATCAGGTTACATGATGCCATATGCTATCGGTTGCCATTCCGGGAAGATAATTAACGGGCGCCTGGGGACAGCCGCCGTTACGGGGATACAGGTCTCGGTGCTCGATACCGCGCTCAGCCCCGGCGGCCGGGTTTGCCGCGCAGGCGGGCCGCCAGGAGCGAGAGGCCGAAGAAGAAGGCCCCCAGCAGGATGATCGTCGCCCCGGTGGCGGTGTCCAGGGCCAGGCTGAGCAGGATGCCGCCGACGGCGGCGGCGGCCCCCAGACCGGCGGCCCACCAGAACATCGTCGACTGGCGGCGGGCCAGGTTGCGCGCCGCGGCGGCGGGCAGGATCAGCAGGGCCGAGACGAAGAGGATCCCCACGGCGCGGACGGCCACGGCGACCACGGCGGCGATCAGGGCGGCGTGGACGTACTCCAGGGCGGCGACGCGCACCCCGGCGGCCCGGGCCACGGCGGGACTGACCGCGGTCAGGGTCAGCTTGTTGTAGTAGAGGATCGAGAAGACGACGGTCAGGATGAGGGCCGCCAGGGTCAGGTGGACCTCGGCGTCGGAGATGGTCAGGAGGTCGCCGTAGATGTAGGTGGCCAGCTCGCGCCCCAGGCCGCGATAGGCCGACAGCAGGGCGATGCCCAGGGCCATCACCGTGGCGAAGACCACGCCGACGACGGTGTCGGTGGCCAGGGTGCCCCGGCGGCGCAGGGCGGTGATCGCCAAGCCCACCAGCACGGCGAAGCCCACCAGAGCCAGGTAGGGTGAAACGCCGGAGAGGACGCCCACGGCCACCCCGGCAAAGGTCGAGTGGCCGACGGCGTTGGAGTAGTAGGAGAGACGGTGTCCGACGACGCCGACGCCGAGGATGCCGGCGGCCAGGGCCAGGAACAGCCCGGCGACCAGGGCCCGCTGCAGAAAGGCCAGTTGGCCCAGCTCGCCGGGCAGCAGCCAGGAGATTAGATCGTAGAGCGGCTCAAGCATGCCCGCCTCCGTTCTCGTCCGGGGGCGGGTTGTGGTCGTGGATGAAGAAGCCCTTGCTGCGTCCGTACATGGCGGTCAGAGTCTCGGCGGTGATCTCGTCGGGGGCGCAGCCGACGCCCATCAGCCGCCGGTTGAGACACAGCACCCGGGCGGCGTGGGTCGAGACCATCGACAGGTCGTGGCTGACCATCACCGCCGTCAGGCCGCGCTTGGCGGTCAGCTCGTCGAGGAGTTCGTGAAACAGCTCGCCACCGACGACGTCGACGCCGGCCGCCGGTTCGTCGAGGAGCAGCAGTCGGGGGTCCAGGGTCAGGGCGCCGGCCAGCAGGACGCGCTGGCGCTCGCCGCCGGAAAGCCCGGCCAGGGGTCGCTCGGCCAGCTCGGCGGCCCCGACGGCGTTCAGCTCCCTCTCGGCCCGCCGCCGGGCTTCCTTACCATAACCGAGCCAGAGGGAACGCCGCTGTTGTCCCAGCAGACAGAACTCGAGGGCGGTCAGCGGCGACCCCGGATCCAGGCCGAGATGCTGCGGCATGTAACCGATGCGCGGCCGACCCGCGAAAGCCGGGAAGCTGATCCGGCCGCTGTAGGGCACCAGGCCGAGGACGGCCTGCAACAGGGTGGTCTTGCCCGCGCCGTTGGGGCCGATCACCGCCGTCAGCGCCCCGGCGGGCACCTCGGCGCTGATCCCCTCGAGGGCCCGGTGACCCTCGAGTTCGACCCCGACGCTCTCCAGCCTGACGGCGACCTCGTCCATCAATCCGCTTCGCCGGGGGCGAGAGCCCGCTCCAGGGCCGCGGCGTTGCGCTCCTGGACCTCGAGGAAATAGCCGGGTTCGGCCTCACCCGTGGCGCAGGGATCCAGAGTGTAGACGGGCAGGCCGGTCTCGGCGGCCACGGCGCGGCCGGCGTCCTCCGGGTACTGGGGCTCGACGAAGATCGCCGCGGCGCCCTCGGCGTTCAGGCGCTCGACCAGCTCGGCGATCTCACCGGCGGACAGGGGAGCGCCGGGGTTGGAGTTGATCACCGCCGCCACCTCGAGACCCAGGTCCCGGGCCAAGTAGGGGAAGGCGTCGTGGTTGGTGACGATCCGCCGGTTGTCGCCCCTCTCGACGGCGCGCTGCATGCGGTCGAACACCAGCTCCAGCTCCGTAATCAGCTCCTCAGCGTTGGCGCGCAACGTCCCGGCGGCATCGGGCAGCTCCCGGCTCAGGGCGTTGCGGATGCTCTGGACCATCCGCACCGCTGCCGCCGGCGAGGTCCAGACGTGGGGGTTGATTGCGCCGTGATCGTGCTCGTCCTCGTGATCGTGATGCTCCTCCGTCGCCGGTCCTTGACGGTTGGGCAAAGGTTCGATGCCCGCCGCGGCCTCGATGATGACCACGTCTTCGCCCAATTCAACCAAAGCGTCGTCGAGGAAGGCCTCCAGGTCCAGACCGTTGATAATCACCAGGTCGGCCCGCTCCAGCTTGAGCCGGTCCCCCGGGGTGAGCTGATAGTTGTGCGGATCGCCCGCCGCCGGGTCGATGATGACCTCGACCTCGACGCCCGGTAGCCCGCCCGCCACCTCGATCGTCAGCAGATGAACGGGCAGAAAGCTGGTCACGATGCGCAGCGTTTCGCCGTCGGTTTGATCCACGGCCGTGTCGCCGTCGCCGTCGCAACCCGTAAGCGCACCGAGAATGAGCGAGAGGATCAGCAGAACCAGCCGATTACGCATGATCAACCTCCACTGAAATGGGTTATGGGTCTGCGGCGGGCCGTTGAAAAACGAGGCCAGGCCCGTCGTTACTCCCGGGCTGTAAGCCGGAACCGGCACGGTTTTTGCGGAGGCGGACCGTTGCCGCCGTTCCAACGGTCGCCGAGATGCAAAAAC
>WJLX01000121.1 GCA_014728225.1 Candidatus Coatesbacteria bacterium
GTCTTCCTGCGATTTCGGATGCGGACGGACCTCGGTGACGACGGCGCCGGCTGGTTCATCGACGACATCCGCTTGTCCGGCGAGGCCTTCGACGCCGGTTGGCTGGCCATCGAATCCGAGGTCGGCGAGGACGGCGTACTGGTGACCTGGCAGGGCGAAGACGCCTTCGCGGGCTTCAACGTCTACCGTGAGGTCGCCGAGGCGGACACCGCGCGGCTCAAGCTCAACGAGCAGCCGCTGTCCGGCGGCGCCGCAGGCGCCTGGCTGGACGATCCGGCCGCCGGTGCCTACCGTTACTTCGTCGAGGTTCTGACCACCGACGGCGCCGTCGAGCTTTACGGTCCCGTCGAGGTCGAGGTACTGCCGGCGAGTTACGGACTGACCTTCGCCGCGCCCTACCCCAACCCGGCCGCCGACCACGTCAACTTCACCCTGACCACGGCCGAGCCCGGCGACGTGACCCTCAACGTCTACGACATCGCCGGCCGCCGCGTGGCCGTCGTCCACGCCGGTGAACTGGCCGCCGGCCGCCATACCCTGGTCTGGAACACCACCGGCACCGCCGCGGGCCTCTACATCGCCCGGCTGGAGACCGCCGGCCACGTGCTCAACCAGCGCGTGATCGTCGAGCGCTAGCACCACCGGCGCAACAGCAACAACAACCGGGGCCCCGCCGGGCCCCGGTTTTCTTGCGCCCCCTGACTGCGCACCGGCGCCGTCACCCTTCTTGCATTCCGCGGACCCCGCCGACGGGGTCCGCGGGCAACAAGGGCGCCGGCGCCTGTTCGTTATCCCAGCGGTGCGGTGGAGAGCTGCGCCAGCAGGTCGCTGGAGTCGAGGTCGACGCGGCCGCAGAGGCGGGCGACCTCGACGGCCCGGGGTTTCTGGCCCATGGCCCACAGGTCGCGCAGGCAGTCCCGGGCCCGGGGGTTACGGAACCAGTCCTCGTCGTACTCCCGGCGCAGGAAGGTGTTTAAATGCGCCGCCAGCAGGCGTCCGCGTAGGTATTGGAGGGGGGCGAAATCGGTACTGACCAGCGCGGCGAGGGGCACGGGCTCCGGCGGCAGACCGGCGGCGGTTTGCAGTAGCGCGGTGCAATGGGAGGTGACGGCGGGGTTGCCTGGCTTACGGTGGAAGGTCAGCTCGCAACGCAGCAGGGCGCAGTGGCGGCGCAGCAGCAAGAGATCGTGGAGGCGGGTCCAGCGGGCGACGGAGTCATCGGTCGCTGATAGATAGCGCCTCAGCCAGCGGCTGTCGCCGAGGAGGTTTTCCAGGAGGAGGGCGGCGGCTTCTCCGACGGCCCGATCTCCCAGCAGGCGCAAGACGGTGCTCAGGCGGGGATTGGTATAGGCCAACTGAAGGCCGTGGCCCAGCTCGTGCAGCAGCTCGCGATGGGCGGAGTACCCATCTCCAGCGGGCGAGAGGAGGTACACCTCACCGGGGATACGCAGGGGGATGCAGCAGGCGGGGACGTCGGCGGCGGTTTGTTGGAGCTGCAGACCGGGGGGGAGTTCGAGCCCCCAATCGGCCAGCCAGTCCCCGACGGCGCCGCGCAGGGGTGGGGCGGCGAAGCGGGCCGCCAGGTGACGACCGCTGAGGAAGCGGGCCGTATCCCACCAGGTGCAGCTTGCGGGGGTGAGACCGGCGTTGTTGAGGCCGCGGGCGAGGGCGGCGGTAAAGATGTCGTCGGTCTGCTCGAGCAGCTCGGCGGCCAGGCTCGCCCAGCGGTCGAGCTCCAGCTCGGCGAAGGCCGCGCCGCAAGCGGCGTAGTCGGAGCAACCCAGTAGCTCGGCGGCCCTGTGTCGTTCTTCCCAGTAGGCTCGAAAGGCGGGCTGCAGCGCCCGGGCGGCGGTGGCGATCCGCCCGCCCAGCCGACGACGGTCCGCGGCGTGTTCTAATTCGCCCAGGCATCTTCGGGCAGCCTCGAGACCCAGCTCATCATCGTCCCAGGCGATACGCGCCACAGCGACGGCGCGGTTCAGGCGCAGGCGCGCCGGCTCGCTGTGGCGGTCGATGAACAGGCGGGCCGCGAAGGAGCGCAGGCGGCGCAGCTCCTCGGCGGGGTCGCCCGTGCCGCCGGCGAGTTCATCCGCCAGCAGTCTGAGGGTCTGAGTGTTGGAGAGTTCGGCGTAACGACGGTAGAGCGGACCGCGATCGGCGGTCGTTCGCCGCCCCCGGACGGCGCGGAGGAACCGGCCGTTCATTTCGACGGAAAAGGCCTCCAACCGCTCATCCAGGGGCGTGGTCACGGCGTCAGTCCCGCAGGGTGTCGCAGTAACGGCAGGCCGGGACGCCGCGGCTGCGCTCGTAGAACTCCGGTGTGGCGTTGGCGTCGAAGTGGGTGATGCAGCGCTTGTTGGGACAGCTTCCCTCGTGGGAGATGACGCGGCGCCAGTTCTCGCCCCGCTGACCGTGGAGGTGGGTCCGTCCGAGGAGAACGTCGATCAGGGCCATGCGGGCCGGGACACCGTTGAAGGCCTGCTCGAAGTAGCGGGCGCGGGGATCGGCGTCGACCTCGACGGCGATCTCGTCGACCCGGGGCAGGGGGTGCATAACGATCATGTCCGCCGGCGCCGTCTCCATCACGGCGGCGTCGAGGACGTAGGCGTGGGCCACGCGCTCGTAGACCGTCGGGTCGTCGAAGCGCTCGCGCTGGATGCGGGTCATGTAGAGGACGTTGAGATCCTCGAGGAAACCCGTGAGTTCGCGGCGCTGCTCGATGGTCCGGCCGTAGCGGGTCAGGTGGTGGACGACGTGATCGGGCAGCTCGAGCTCCGCCGGACTGAAGGCCACGCAGTCGGAGTTGAAGGCCGCCAGGGCCACGGCGAGGGAGTGGGTTGTGCGGCCGTAGAGCAGATCACCGCAAAGGCCGACCTTGAGGTCGGACAGGGTGCCGAACTCCTTGTAGATGGTGTAGAGGTCGAGGAGGGTTTGGCTGGGATGCAGGTGACCGCCGTCGCCGCCGTTGAGCACGGGGACGCTGGAGTACTTGCCCGCCAGATAGGCCGCGCCGTCCTTGGGATGGCGCATGACGATGCAGTCGGCGTAGTGGGCGCTCATCCGGATAGTGTCGGCCAGGGATTCGCCCTTGGCCACGGAGCTGGAGGCGGCCTCGGCGAAGCCGACCAGGGAGCCCCCCAGGCGGATCATCGCCGTCTCGAAGGACAGCCGGGTGCGCGTCGAGGGTTCCCAGAACAGGGAGGCCATCACCCGATAGGGCAGCAGGGGCTCGATGGGCGAGCCGCCCTTGGTGGCCTTCTCGAAGCGGACCCGGGCCTCCATCTCCTGGGCCAGTTCGAGGATCTGCAGGATCTCCTCCGGAGTGTACTCTTCCAAGTCGATAAAATGGCGGGGGTTGGCCATGGCGTCCTTTCCTGTGCCGCGCGGGCGTCAGCGGTTGGGTTGTCGTCGGTTTCGTATCCTTGGAATAGTGGAAAAAAACAGCCGCGCTGTCAACCTTCCCTCCGTGACACTATGACGAACACGGAGGGCGAAGGGATACGCTTGAGCGGTCGCGTCCGCCGCCGACAACCCCTCAGCGGTAATGATCCTCCCCGCAAGCGGGGTCTTGACACTCTGGATCTTTTTCTTTAATGTGACCCAAGTCACAGCGCAGGCTAATCTTTTACGTTAATAGACTAACGACAAGGGGGAAGGGGATTACGATGCGTGAGTTAGTCTACGGCAAGTTCAAGCTCGAAACGGCTGCCGACGGCGAGGAGTGTTGCTTGATCAAGGCGGCCATCGAGGATAGCGCCTGCGGCATCGGCGGAATGCTCAACATCACCGTCGTCGGCCGCCAGGGTGTCAGTTGCCGGGTCAGCCGGATCAGCCACGATATCGAGCTGCTCGATCCGCAACGCGGCTTCAGCGTCATCGGCGAGGAGTTCGAGGCCAAGCTGCAGCGGGAGCTGTTGTGGCTCGTCGAGCGCGCCCTGGACGAATGCGGCTGCGGCGGGTGGGACGGTGTGCTGCCCGAACCCGAATACCAACGGGTCGACGTGACCGTGGGCTGAACAACGCTCGAACGGGGAGGAAACGGCGGCGCCCGCGGGCGCCGCCGTTCTTGACCCGGTTTGTCATACCGGCGGTGGATACTGGACGGCGTAACCCTCAACCCAAAGAAGAGGTTGACGATGCGCCGTGTTGTCGTTCTGCTGTGTCTAAGTTTACTCGCTGTGACGGCCGCCGCTCTCACTCAGGAGCTGTATTACGACAATGGGGTCAAGGGCGACGCGATCCTGTTCCCCCACCTGCGGGCCACCTGGTTCACCATGCCCTTCGACGGCTGGATCATCACGGCCCGGCTGTACCTGGCCGACGAGGCGGGCTATTCCAGCCCCTTCGACGTGACTTTCTGTCCCCGGGACTACGATACCGGCGGCTGGCCCGACGAGTCCGCTGCCTACGGTACTTGCGAATACGCCGGCGGTGAAGCCGCGGGCGAGGGTTGGATCGACGTCGACGTCAGCAGTCTGGGAATCGAGCTGGAAGCGGGAACGGAATTCTACTTCATCTTCGATCCCCGCCCCGCCGGGGGGCTGCCCTACAGTTGTCACGATTCACGGCCCGACGATCCCTACGATCGCAAGTGTTGGCGCGCCGACGGCGGCGACTGGCAGAGCTCCGGCCTGTCGGCCTACATGATGCGCGTGGTGGTCTGGGACGGTATCGGCGAGCCCATCGAGTTGACCAGCTGGGGTGACATCAAGGCTCTGGCTGACTAGGGTTCAATGGACCCGTAATCATGGTCCGTAATCGGGGCCGGCCCTGTGGCCGGCCCTTCGTCGTCTTCGCCCCGGCGCCGTCACGCTTCTTGCTCACCGAGGTCCCCTGTTCGGGGACCTCGGGCAACAAGCGTGCCGGCGCCTTGCGTGTCAGGCCCGGGCTTTGAGGTAGGCCAGCAGGCCGCCGGCCTTGGAGATCTCGGCCTCGACGTCGGAGAGGGGCACTCCGGTGACCTCGTCTCCGGTGTCCAGGTTGCGCACCAGGCCGGAGTCGAGGTCGACCTCGAGGGTCTGGCCCTCCTCGACTATCTCGCTGACGCCGGGGCATTCGAGGACGCGGTAGCCGAGGTTGACGGCGTTGCGGTAGAAGATGCGGCTGAAGGATTCGGCGACGATGCAGGCGACGCCGTTCTCCTGGATGCAGACGACGGCGTGCTCGCGGGAGCTGCCGCAGCCGAAGTTCTTTCCCGCGATCAGGATGTCTCCAGGGGAGACTCGTTGAGGAAAGTCTTCTTTGCCGGGGACGTATTCGAGGGCGTGGGCGGCCATCTCGGTGGGATCGGTCAGGGGCAGGTACTGGCCGTGGTAGATCTGGTCGGTGTCGATGTCGTCGCCGACGACCCAGGCCTTGCCGGTGAATTTCATCTCCAACCTCCGGTCAGTCTTCTTAATCCTCGTTTTCGCACCGGGGCTGGCGGGGGGTCTTAACGCGCTGGAGTTCGTCCAGGTCGTTGACCTCCCGGCCGTCGGCGGTGGTGAGGATGTGGGGTGATTTGCAGTGGGGACAGATCTCGAGTTCGACACCACCGTGGGTGTGCTTGAGTTTGGGATCGTCGAAATGCTTGTGGCACTTGGCGCAGTAGTAGGCGCCGCGGGCGGGGTTGGGTTTGGGCTTGCCCATGGCTCTCCTAGAGGTCGGCGGGGTCGGTGATCGTCCCGCGGGCGGCCGAGGCGGCCACGGTGGCCGGTGAGGCCAGGTAGATCTCGCCGCCCCGACCGAGCTTACCCTCGAAGTTGCGGTTCGAGGTCGACAGCAGCACGTCGCCGGGGGCCAGCACGCCGTGGTGACCGATGGTGCAGAGCGAGCAGCCGGGGTTGGTGACCATGGCGCCGGCGCTCATGTAGGCCTCGTACAGCCCCTCCTCGAGCATCCGCATGGCCACCTCGTGGGTCGAGGGGGTGACGGTCAGGCGGACGCCGGGGTGGACCTTGCCGCCGGCGGCCTTGAGGGCCCGGACACCGGCGCGGTAGTCCTCGAGGCGGCCGTTGGAGCAACTGCCGATGAAGGCGCTGTTGAACTCCCGCCCCTGGACGCCCTCGGAGGCGACGGGGACGACGTTGGTCGGCAGGTGGGGCACGGCGATGACCGGGCGCAGGCCGTCGACGGTGTAAGTCAGCTCACCCTCGTAGGCGGCGTCGCTGTCGGCGCGCAGCGGCTCGAGGTCGCGACCGGCGCGGCGCTCCAGTTCGGCGTGGACGGTGTTGGAGTGGGCGAAGAAGGGGATCTTGATGTTCAGCTCGGTCATGTGGCTGGCCAGGGTCAGGCGACCGGCCAGGTCGAGGGCGTCGATCGCCGGGCCGTAGAACTCGACGGCGCGGTAGTTGGCGATGTCGGCGCCGAGCTTGGCCATCAGGAACAGGGTCAGGTCCTTGGCGGCGACGGGGTCCGCGAGGGAGCCCTCGACGTTGACCCGCAGGGTCGGCGGGCACTTGAACCACAGCTTGCCGGTCTTCCAGGCAGCCACCAGGTCCGTGGTGCCGCAGCCCGTGGCGAAGCAGTTGGCCGCGCCGAGGAGGTTCATGTGGCTGTCGGTGCCGACGACGACCTCGCCGGGCAGGATGCGGCCGTGCTCGAGCAGGACGTGCTGGCCGATGCCGGCGTTGACGTCGTAGACGCTTGCGATGCCGTGCTTGGCGGCGAACTCCCGGCAGATGCGCTGGTTCTCGGCCACCTTGGTGACCTTGGCCGGGGCCTGGTAGTCGAAGGTCATGGCGATGCGGTCGGGGTCGGCGGGCCTTTCGTCGCCGAAGTGCTCCTCGTACTCGAGGACGACGTTGGGTCCGCCGAAGTCGCGGACCACGGCGAGGTCGACGTCCAGCCAGACGCGCTCCAGGGGCTGAACGTCCCGCCGCGCGGCGTTACTGAAAATCTTCTCGATGACGGTTTTACCGGGCATGGTCACCTGGTTCCTTTCTTGCGGGACACCGCGGACTGGATCTGATAGATCGTACGATGCATGGGGTTGCGAAAGGCGTAGCTGATGGGCTTTTTACGTCCACCGCCCTCTTTGATCAGAATCCCTCTTTCGCTGAGCTCGCCGGTCTTCACGGTCAAAGCTTGCGCAATGATATCTAGTCGATCCAACAACGGACGTCGCGGACACAATGGCTCTTCATAGTTGGCGATTGTACTGAGTATTTCTTCATATTGCTCACTGGTCAAGCCTTCAAGATCATGTTTGAAGTGTTTACGATAAAGCGCGTCCAGTGCCCCCTGGATAGTGTTATCATTTCCATTTACCGCAAGCTCCAACTCAGCCTCGCTGAGTGGGGATTTCTTTATCTTACCCACTTCGAAAAGCCAAAAACCGATTTCTTGTAGAAAACCTGGGAATCCCGATGATAAGCGAGCGGCTTCATACAGCGTTGCTTCTTCGATTTCCAGATTGGGAACGCAGTGTTTCGCCAGGGTATCGTGCAAGAAGCCCCGAGATTCCTCGTCGGTTAAGGGTCCCAACTCAACATAGCGAAACAAGCGTTGGAATGACTCATGATCGCTGCGGAAGCGTTCATCGTCCTGAGGGGTGGCCGTAATCAACAGCATGACGTTTCGCTGTCGATGATGATCAGAGCTTCCAGTAGATCCTGGAGCAGATTCGCGGCGCCGGTAATATGCGAAAGCTGTCGCGTCTCATCGAGAATGTAGAGGTAGGCGTACTTTCCACTACCATAGTCCCGGAGCAAACGGATGATCATCTCCGAGAGATGCAATCGTAGATTGATCCGTTCCCTATCGGCAAACTCGATCCCCAGCGGTCCGATCGTCAGCCCCCGGATACCCCGCAGATGGTTCAACTGCTAATCGCCGCTCCCCAACAGCTTGCGGAAATCGTTCAGCATCAGCAGGGCAGCTTCGTTGAGATTGCTACAGCTACCGAACCGGCGGAAGGCGACCTTGAAGGACAGCTCGTCGATCGAGGCCCGTTTGTGGATATCCGGCGCGGCTTCCTCGATGTAATCGGCCAGCGAGGTTTTTCCCAGCCAAGGTTCAGCCCTAACGAGAATATGCCTTGATCGTCTCTTCAGTGTTTGTACCAAAGCCTGATTGATCGTTGCCAGCTCCCTCTTGCGGCCGGCAAACAGCCGCGGATCAACCGGATTGTCCGGTTCAAAGGCGTTAAAACTGTAGCCGTTGAGAGTCATCAGACCAACCTCGATTACTAACTACAGGCTTTCCAGCAACTCGACCAGCGTCCGGACGCCGAAGCCCGTCGCGCCCTTGCGGTAGGGGCCGTAGGGCTTGTCGGTGAACTCCTTGCCGGCGATATCCAGATGGGCCCAAGGGGTGTCTCCGGCGAAGCGTTCGAGGAACTTGGCCGCGCTGATCGTCCCGGCGGGCTTGCCGCCGGTGCTCTTGATCTCGGCGATGTCACTCTCCAGCCGCTCGGCGTAGTGCTCGAAGAGGGGCAGTTCCCAGAACAGCTCCCCGGTGCGCTCGACGCCGCCGAGGAGCTTGTCGCGCAACAGCTCGTCGTTGGTCAGCAGGGCGCCGACGCGGACTCCGAGGGCCACCATCGAGGCCCCGGTCAGGGTGCAGATGTCGAGGAGGCGCTCCGCGCCCTGCTCCCGGGCCCAGCAGAGGCCGTCGGCCAGGGTCAGTCGGCCCTCGGCGTCGGTGTTGCCGATTTCCACGCTCGGTCCGGCGAAGCTCTTGATGACATCGGAGGGCTTGTAGGCGTTGCCGTCGACGGCGTTGACGACGGCGGGGACGACAGCCAGGACATCGACGGGCAGCTCGAGCTCGGCCGCCGCCAGCATGGCGCCGACGACGGCGGCGGAGCCGCCCATGTCGCCCTTCATCAGCTCCATCCCGGAGCCCTTGAGGTTGTAGCCGCCGCTGTCGAACATCACGCCCTTGCCGACCAGGCCGAGGGCGGGTTTGTCGCCGTCGGCGCCGTGGTGCCGCAGGACGACGAAGCGCGGCTCCTCGGCGGCGCCCCGGGCCACGGCCCAGATCAGTTCCATGCCTTGTCGGCGGATCCAGGCGGCGTCGTGGACCTCGACCTGCAGGCCGACCTCAGCGGCCCGCTCGGCGACGCGGCGGGCGAACTCGACGGGGGTCAGCACGTTGACCGGCTCGCTGACCAGCTCCCGGGCGAAGTTCTGGGCGCGGGCGACGATTGCGGCCCGGTGCAGGGCGGCGTCCAGCTCGGGATTGCCGAGGACGCTCAGTTCCTCGACCCGGGGCCGCTCGCGCTGCTCGGCGGAGCGGTAGCGGTCAAAGCGGAAAGTGGCCAGCCCGGCGGCCAGACCCAGATGGTGGGCGGCGAAATCCGCCCCGTCGCCCAGAGGCGGCGGCGCGGCGCTGAAGGTCTTCAAGCCCAGTTTCTCGACCCGGCCGACGATCCCGACCACGGCCTCGTGCAGGCGCTCAACGGTCAAGTCGTCCCGCTCGCCCAGACCGACCAGCAGCAGGCGCCGCGGCCCGGCGGCGGGACGCAACAGCTCCAGTCGGCCCGCCTTGCCGCCGAATTCATCGGCCGCCGACAGCTCGCGCACCCGGGCGGCCGTCCCTTCGTCCAGCAGTTCGAGCGGGGGATAGCAGTCCCCGTCGGCGAAACAGAACAGGGCCAACAGCGGGGTTTCAGCGGCGGCGGTCTCCGGGGGACGGCGGGTCAGCTTCAAGACTGTTTCCTTCCGGGAGGGAGCGCTTGCAAGCTCGAGCAGCTCCTCGAGCAGGTCGATGTTGTTCAATGCCGACAACGGCGCACCCGACGAGCCGAGCTCAGCCGGTCGGCGAACCGGGTGAGCGCGGGATGCCACCAATTAAGCCTCATCGGGGCCTCGTCGGGGCTACTTGAATTCCTTCTTCAGCGAGTGGAACCAGGTGAAATCGGCCTGGTGGATGATGATCGCCTCCGGTGTCCGCGGGGTGCGATCGCCCTCGAAGGAATGGGAGCCGATCATGTGGGCGATCTTGATCGGCAGTCCGACCTCCATCGCCAGCCAGACGCCGGAGACGGGGTGGCGCAGGTAGCGGCCGATGCGGCTCTTGACGTACTTGCCGTCCTGCTTGGAATACTCGATGGGCTTGCCGACGTCGTGGAGCAGCGCCCCGGCGATGACGTACTGGTGGTTGACGGTCACGCCGTCCTGGCGCATTTGGTTCATCACTCCGGCCATGGCGTCGGCCATCAGGGTCACCCCGCGGGTGTGATCGAAAAGGGTGACCTCGGTGTCGATCAGCAGGGTGAAGGGCAGCTCGAGCATCTCCTCGAAGGACCACTCGCCGATCTCGATAGCGCGCATCCAGCACTCGACGCACTTCTCGCGCAGCTCGGGGTCCTCGACCAGCTTGAACTCGGGGAGGGCGGCCAGCAGTTGTTCGAACATGGTTATCACCTATCGATAGGTTGGGGTTCTAGGGAGCGTAGAGCAGCTCGAAGCGATCGCCGACGAGGGCGAAGACGGGACTCCCGCCGGAGGCTTCCAGGCGGACCTCGCCGGGGGTGAAGTCGACGCCCGGCGGAGTGTAGGCGTTGTTATGGGCCCGGGCAAGGGCGCCGTCGGCCGAGGTCTGCAGCAGCGTATCCCCCGTCCTCCGACCGTCGTAACCCCAATCATCGAGGTCGCCGACGACGGTGTAGGTGGCGCAGCGGAACTCGACGAACGAGCCCAACTCGTGCTCCAGCCGGTAGGGCATCCCCCAGGCGTAGTTGTAAACCGGGGTCGGCAGAGGGACCGCCTCGCGGCTGAAAAACCAGGGCACGGTCATCAGGGTCAGCGAGCCGCTGTCGATGATTGTTTGGCGCTGGGCCGTCAGATCGGCGGTCAGCGCGTCGCCGGCTTCGGCGCAGCGCCGCCAGTGCAAGGCGCCGCTGAGACCGGCGACTAGATAGTAACCGAGGAGCAGGGCGAAGGCAATCCCACCGACGATTTTTCGCCGACGCCAAAGCTCCCGCAGCAACCAGGCCAACCCCAGGACGAAGCCGGGCACGATGAAGTAATAGTACCAGAGGTTGAAGGCGAAGCTGACCGGGGCCAGGTTGATGATAATCCACAGCAGGGCCAGACCGGGCGGGCTGGTCAGCGCGGCGGCGAGGCGCCCCCTTGCCGTCCGCCGAGCGCTGCGGACCGTCCCCCACACCAGGGGGCCGAGGCAAACCAGCGCGGCGACGAGGGCCGGCAGCAGGGCCAGGGGACGCGAAACGGTCTTGAGTTCGGCCACCCCGGGCAGCAACGCCAGGTAGTAAACCAGCCGCTGGGGCAGTCCACGGAGGGTGAGCGGCAGATCGCCGCCCAGACCGAAGACCAGCCGCCAGCCGTAGTAAAGGACCACCACGGCCAGAGAGACGGCCAGCACGATCAACAGATTCCGCTTGAACGGTCGTTCTGCCGTTCTCGCCCGCCACCAGACCAGCAGACCGGCCAGGGCCGGCGCGACCAGGACGGCCTCCTTGGCCAGCAGGGCCGCGAGCTGGACCAGGGCGGCGACGGCCAACCAGGAGCGGCGTCGCCAGCCCTCACTCTCGCTCTCGCTCCAGCGTAAATAGGCGTAGAGCGCGCCGAGCATCAAGGGCAGGGCCAGGGCGTCGGAGCGATCGCCCACCCAGAGGGTGGTGTGCATCACCAGGGGGTGAACGGCGAACAACAGGGCTGCCGCGGCGCCCCACAGCCGGGAGGAAAGCAAACGGCGCGCCAGCCCGTAGAGGGCCAGGCACGCCAGCCAGTGCAGCAGGAGTTGGATCAGATGATGGGGCGTCGGCGCATCGCCCAGCAGGCGATTGGTCAAATCCAGGCTGAGCGTGGTCAGCGGCCGGTAGTAGTCGCTGTAGTTGTAGGGTCGGGTGAAGTGGGCCGCCAGGGGCTCGGCGCGGACACCGGGGTTAACCACCAGGCTGTAACCGTCGGAGACCAGACTGGTGTCGATGCTCGGGCCGAAACACAACAGGACCACCAACAGGGTCAGGGCGGCGACGAGGGGCGTCGCCCAACGCTCCGACCATTGTTTGCCCGCGACACCGGTCATCGTCAGAGCCGCTTCCCCTGCTCGCCGTCGTAGACGTGATCGTTGACGACGATACGGCGCATGGGCTTGAAGTGACGCTTCTCCTCCATCACGTGGGCGATCAGCCCGGGCACCCTGGCCAGGGCGAAGACCAGGTTCCCCACGTCGGGCGGGAAGCCCAGCTCGCAGAGCAGAGCGCCGATGGCCCCGTCGACGTTGAGGGGCATCCGACGGCCCAGGGACTCGCCCAGGGCGTCGGCCAGGGCCAGGGCGAAGGCGCAGTAGCCGCCGTGGTACCCCAGCTCCCGGGCCAGGTCCAGCAGCCGCCGGGTGCGCGGATCATCATTGTGGTAGCGATGGCCGAAGCCGAATAAAACCTTCTTTTCCTGACGGATACGCTCCACATAATCCTGAGCCGCCTCGACGATTTTGCCCGAATCCTCGGGAACGCCGTAGAAGGTTTCCATGGCTTTGGTAATCGCGCCACCGTGGTAATCGCTGACGGCCGAGATACCGCCGGCGACGGCCTGGACCGGCGGAACCCCCGTCGAGGCCAGCGTCCGGGCCACCTGACACGAGGGCGGCGTCACGCCGTGATCGACGGAGCTGGTCAGGATGGCGTCGAACAACCGACCCTCCTCGCCGGTCGGCCGGCGACCGGTAACAGCCAAAAACGCGGTTTGGGAAAACGGCAACACGCCGATCAACTCATCGAGGGCGTAGCCGCGCAGGGTCAGCTTGTTGGGTTCAACCTTGGTTATCTTGGTCGTCCATTTATCGGCCATGGGACGGGTCTCCTCCTCGGATCATCGGGAAAGATGCCTTGGCGTCGGCGGTTGCGGTTAGCCGACCCGGCCGCCCTCGACGGTGTGGGGTTCGTTGGTGGGCTCGACGCCCAGCTCGTCGAGAAGACGCGGGATGTCGGTGAAGGTCTCGGCGTGATGGGCCCCGGCCTCGACCAGGGTCTCGATCTTGCTCTCGGCGGTGCCCATCCGGCCCTCGACGATCGCACCGGCGTGGCCCATCCGCTTGCCCGGCGGGGCGTGGACGCCGCCGATCATGAAGATCACCGGAATCTCGCTGGCGGCGACGGCCTCGGCGGCCAGCTCCTCGTAGATGCCGCCGATCTCCCCGGCGATGACCACGGCGTCGGTCTGCTCGTCGGCGGCGAACAGGGGCAGCAGATCGCCGAAGGTCGAACCAAGGACGGGATCGCCGCCCATGCCGACGCAGGTGCTCTCGCCGTAACCCGATCGGGTCAGGGTGTCGGCCAGATAATAGGTGATCGAACCCGAGCGCGACATCGTCCCCACCCGGCCGCGCTCGAAGGCCAGGGGCGGAATGATACCGACGTTGCAACTGCCCGGGCTGATCACGCCGGCGGTATTGCCGCCGATGATCCGGGTGCCGGTGCGTTCGCCCTCCTCGCGCAGGCGCAGCATATCCTGAACGGGAATGTGTTCCGGAACGACGACGATCAGCTCGATCCCCGCGCGGCAAGCCTCGATGGCGGAATCCAGCACGAAGCGAGCCGGCAGGAACAACACGCTGGTGTTGCAGCCCGTAGCCTCGACGGCCTCGGCGACGGTGTCGAAGACGGGAACGTCCTCGACCTCCCGCCCGCCCTTGCCCGGCGAGGTTCCGGCGACGACGTTGGTGCCGTAGCTTTTCATCCGACCGGTGTGGAACTGACCGGTCTTGCCCGTGATACCCTGAACTAGCAACTTGGTCTTCTCGTCGACGAGGACGGCCATGGCGCTCGGTTCCTTCTCGTTGGAGGACGGGTCGGCAATAAATATCGGACCCCGTTCGGATCCGCTAAACACAACCCGGAAGTTAGCAAAGGGGCCGGGGCAAGTCAAGCACCGACGCCTATTGCAGCCCCGGAACCTGGATCGAGGCCGCGGTCATCAGCAACAGCTCGTCGGCCCCGACCTCCGGGCTCCAGTTCTGATAATAGTCGTAGAGCAGACCGTCGGTCAGATAACCGCGCTCGTCGATCCAGTCCCGCAGGTGATCGTATTCGCGCCTTCGGCGGGCGCAATACGGACCCCGGGGCAGGATGTAGGCCGCCAGACGCTCGGGAACGTTCTCGCGGCGCAGATCACCCCAAGCCGCCGTTCCCGACGGAACACTGAAGCCCACCCGATAGGTACAGCCGCCGGAGGCGCCGCCGCCCAGGTACACGCTGAACGGATCACCGTAGCGGTCGAGTCGATGGTCTTCGAACTCCTCCTGCAACCGCGCTATCTCGGCAAGACAGTCGTCGTAGCTTCCGCTGATCTCGCGGTACAGCACCTCGGCGGCGGGCAGACGGATCGTACTGACCCGGGGCGGCTGCCATTCCGGGTCCGCCGACGCTTCGACGGCCTCGAACCCCTGCTGAGTCTGCCCCTCTTCGCCGTCGCAACCGGTCAGGCCGAGAAGCAGTGAAACACACCAGAGAATGCTGAAAGCGCGAGATACCATAACAATCTCGAAACTGTCATTAGCATAGTAAAGCAGTTGTTCGTGAGATGTCAACCGTCCGCCGCGCCGGGAGAACCCAACCTGGTCCCGCAACACCTGGCCGACGAGCCGGAACCGGCACGGTTTTTGCGGAGGCGGACCGTTGCCGCCGTTCCAACGGTCGCCGAGATGCAAAAAC
>WJLX01000122.1 GCA_014728225.1 Candidatus Coatesbacteria bacterium
GTACACTTGCCTCACTTCTTGCAACATATGGTTACAGACGGGCGACTTACAACGTTATGAAACGATGAGCGACAGCCGCGCCGCAGCCAGGTCCAATCCGCCGACCGCCGAGCTGACCGACTGGGACTTCCAGGCCTACCGCCGCCTGGTCTCCACCGAGCTCAGCCGGCGGGAACTGGAGAAGCTGATCACGCCGCCCCGGGTCTATCCGGACCAGCGGGTGATCCTGGCCGTCCACTGGCACCCCGAGCACATCCCCCTCGAGGTGGCGATGACCCGCTACCGGGCCACCTTCCCCGGACGGACCATGGACCTGGTCATCCCCACCCAACACAACGAGATCCTGGTCCTCGGCGGCTACGCCGGCGTCGAGGTCGACTGCCACGCCCGGAGCTTCAGCACCAAGGTCCAGCTCCTGCTGCACTTCGAGGCCGAGCGCATCGCCGAGGCCGACGCGCTCAAGGGGATGATCGCCCACACCTTCAAGTACCGCTCCAGCCAGCTCCACCAGTTCATCGATACCATCGTCAATCCCAAGCTGGCCCCCCTGTTCCGCGAAGCCGCCGAGCTCGGCGCCGCCGAGGACGAGCTGGTCGAATTCATCCGCCTGCACACCGGCAAGCTCAAGGGGCTGCTCGAGCGGAGCCGGGATTCGACGCCGCCGGCGATGATCAAGAACAAACTCCTCTCCGGCTACTTCGACCTACTGCGCGAACACCACGACGATCACTTAATCGACCGCGCCCAGCTCGTGTTGCGCAACGTCAAGCGGCTGGTCAAGCGCGACTTCTCCCTGGAATACTTCTTCGAGGTCGAGGAGATCATCGAGGAGACGCGCTCGGTGGGCGGCGGCATCGTGGTGCCCCACCCCGAGCAGTTCTGGCCGGTGCTGCTGGCCGAGTACGACGTCGACGGCTACGAGGTCTGGAACCCCCAGTCCCAGCAGTACACCCGCTTCCTGATCGACGTACTGATCCGCCAGAACCGCCGGCGCGAACGTGGGCGTCGTCCGCTACTGGTCTTCATGGGCGACGACACCCACCTGTCGACCAAACTCAAGGACCCGCGACACCTGCGACCGATCAAAGCCCACCGTGAGGTGGGCGTCCAGTCGGCCTGGGACGAGGTGGCTATTCAGAAATGCTTGAGCGTCGGGGGCTTCAACCGCCGTTCGGTCATCGAGGAGTACATGGCCCGTCTCTGTGGCTGAGCCGCCGAGGCGGAAGGGGGAGGCGCGATGGCGAAAGACGAAACCTTCGAATACGAATCGCTTCAGGACGTCAAGTCGGTGATCAAGTACCTGCGGGCCATCTGCGACGGCTTTGACAAGGGTCTGCTGATCTTCGGCAAGCGCGACAACCAGGTGGTCCTCGAACCCCGGGGGTTGATCAAGATGAACCTGGATGTCAAACGCAAGAAGGACCGCAACAAGATCACCCTGAAGCTGTCCTGGCGCGATTCGGCGACAAAACTCACCGATGACAGCCTGACCATCGAAAACGGATGAGCGGCGGAATGCGATGCATACCATTACCGGTCTAGTCGAGAACTTCCGCTTCATGGTCCTCGAGGTGACCAAGCAGGTCGAGGACGCCTACGCCGCCCTCGAGGATCCCGACGAGGTGAGCCTCGACCGCGTCGAGGAACGCGACGACTACATCGATAACCTCAAGGACGTCATCGAGAGCAAGTGCTATTCCCTGCTGGTCCAACTGCCCGCGGGCGACGACGGCGGCGCCGACCCCGCCGACCGCCGCCGCACCAATCGGCTCAAGGCCGTCAACACCATCGCCAACAACCTGGAGCGCATCGGCGACATGTGCTCCAACGTCGTACGCCAGACCGCCTTCATCGAGGACATCGGTTATATCCACCGCCGCGATTACCGCTCCTTCTTCGACGTCATCCTCGCCGCCCTCAAGCTGATCCCCGACGCCCTCCTCGAGGACGACGTCACCAAGGCCCTCGATATCTGTCGGGCCGAGTTCGAGACCGATCGCTACTGCGACGGCAACATCAGCGAGATCCTCATCGATCTGCGCTACAACCCCCGGCGCACCGGCGACCTGGTCACCTATCTGCTGATCGTGCGCTACCTCGAGCGCCTGGGAGACGCCCTGCTCAACATCGGCGAGGCGATCATCTCCAGCGTCGTCGGCGAGAAGCTGCGCATCTACCAGTACCGGGCCCTCGAGGAAACCCTGGGCGCCGAGGGCGTCAGGGAAGACGATGACGACGGCGTACGCTTCTCCCTGGCCCCCGTCGGCCAGACCCGTTCCGGTTGCCGGGTCGGCCGGGTCACCGAGCACCGCGACGACGGCTACCGCCGGGTGATCTTCAAAGAGGGCAAGCTGCGCAAGATCGCCCGGGAGAAGGAGAACCTCGAACGCTGGGAAGAGCTGGTCCCCGGTCTGCCGCCCCGGGTCTTCGGCTTCGAGAGCCGCGGCGACTACGGCTCGATCCTGATCGAGAACCTCAACGGCACGACCCTCCAGTCCCTGGTCGTCGGCGGCGATCAAATCCGCCTGGCCCGGGCCCGCCGGGGCCTCTTCGCCGCCCTCGAGGATATCTGGAGCCGCACCCTCGAACCCGGCCCGGTCAACGCCGGCTTCATGAGGCAGCTCAACTCCCGCCGCCCCTCCGTCGAGCGCGTCCACCCCGGTCTGTTCGACAACGGCTCGCGCATCTGCAACCTCGAAGCGCCGCCCCTCGGCGAGCAGCTCCGCCGCGCCGCCGAGCTCGAAGACGAACTCGAAGCCCCCTTCTCGATCTTCATCCACGGCGACTTCAACCTCGACAACGTCATCTTCGACGCCGAAAACGGCCGCGTCCACTTCATCGACGTCAACCGCTCACGCCGCGGCGACTACGTCCAGGACGTCTCCGTCTTCCTGGTCTCCAACTTCCGCCTGCCCGTCTTCGACCCGGCGATCCGCAACCGCCTCGAGAAAACCATGGGCGCCTTCCTGGCCTTCGCCCGGGACTTCGCCCGCCGCCGCGACGACGTAACCTTCCAGGCCCGCCTGACCCTCGGCCTGGTGCGCTCACTGGTCACCTCGACCCGCTTCACCCTCGACGCCGAGCTGGCCCGGGCCATGATCCTGCGCGCCCAGTATCTGCTGGACAACCTCCTCGATGGACATGACGGAAGCTGGGAAACCTTCGAGCTGACCGCCGAGGCCCTGGCCATCTAACGCCGGAATACGCCACTGGCTCCGGGAGACCGTTGAAAACAGCCCCTGCGACGGTCAGGAAACCCGCCCCGCCGGAACCGGCACGGTTTTTGCGGAGGCGGACCGTTATCGTCGGCCGTAACGGTCGCCGAGATGCAAAAAC
>WJLX01000123.1 GCA_014728225.1 Candidatus Coatesbacteria bacterium
CGGTTTTTGCGGAGGCGGACCGTTGCCGCCGTTCCAACGGTCGCCGAGATGCAAAAACCGTGCCGGTTCCGGCGGTGGTTTCCGTGACGATTGGGTCCGGCCCGGGGTGGTTTTTCAACGGCCCGCCCGGCAGCGCGGGCAGACACCGGAGACGTGGAGTTCGACGGCTTCGGCCCGGTAGCCCGGCGGCAGCGCGACCTCGGGCGGTCGGGTGTCTTCCAGGCAGAGGGCGCGTCCGCAGACGTTGCAGGTGAAGTGGGCGTGGGGGCGGCTGCGCAGTCCCCAGCGTCTGCCCTCGGGGGTGTTGACGGCTCGCAGCAGTCCGGCGGCTTCGAGGTCGCGCAGGGCGCGGTAGAGCGAGACCCGGTCCGGCGGCGGCTGAAGGCGGTCGAGGAGTTCGCTGCGCGAGAGGGGACGCGGACTATTTTCCAGCAGGCGCAGCAGGCGGTGGCGGTTGCGGGTGCAGCGCAGACCGCGGCGATGCAGCTCGTTGACGAGATCGCGGTTGCTGTCGGGGTTGCCTGAGGCCATGACAACCTGATTGTACCGCAACCATGTTGCAATATCAACGGGCTTGCCGTTGACATCGCCCCGTCGTCGCGGGTAGGATTGGTCCGCCTGTAGGCCGACCCCAACCCCCAACGAACGGACAAGAAACCGACCATGGCCAACCTCTTCAACCGCTTGAGCGACTGGTACCGTGAGCTTCCCGTCGCCGGCAAGATCCTCTACCCCCTCGGCGCCGTCGTCGTCCTCGGCGGTATCGTCACCGGAGCCCTGCTGCTGTTCGGCGGTCCCGGCGAAGGGGGCACCCTGATCCCCGAGGACGTCGAGGTGCTGGAGGTCGAACTGCCGCCGGTTCGTCAGTTGACCGACGGCCAGGGCAACGACTTCACCCCGGCGCCCTCCCCCGACGGGAGCCGGATCGCCTTCTGTTCCGACCGCGCGGGCAATCGGGATCTCTACAGCGTCGATACGACGGGCGGCGACCTGGTCCAGTTGACCCACGACACCGCCGAGGAGTGCGACCCCCACTACTCACCCGACGGCTCCCTGCTGGCCTACGCCAGCGACCAGGCGGGCAAGGGTTTCGACATCTGGGTCGCCGAGGCCACCGGCGCCGATGCCAAGCGGTTGACCGTCGATGTGGGCGACGAGTTCGAACCCCGCTGGAGCCCGTTGCCCTTCCGCACGGACCAGGCCTATCACCGCCTGCTCTACACCGCCGACAAGGGCGCCTTCACCATCCGCGACAACGGTACCGACCGCCGTCCCGTCGACTTCGCCGGCGACGGGGGCCGGGTCGAGCACACCCGCTGGAGCCCCCACGGTTTGGGTTTCATCGCCCAGCGGGAGACCGATGACGGCCCGCAGATCGTCGGTTCCGGGCTGGAGGAGGTCGTCGCCCTGGAGGGTCTCTACGGGCGCCGACCCGTCCTGGCCCCCAACATGACCGGTATCCTGTTCATCGGCACCGTCGGCGGACGTCACCGGGTCTATTACTACGAGCCCGCGCGCAACCGGCTGCTCAAGCTCAACGAGCTGACCGAGCCCGGCTCCCTGGCCTGGGCGCCCGACGGGGCGGGCTTCTACTTCACCGATGCCGTCGACGGTTACAGCAAGCTGTTCTATCAGGAGCTGCCCCTGCCTCTGGCCGACGTGGTCAACCTCTGGCAGTATCCGGAGCTGACCCCGGCGGCCCTGGAGGCGCTGGAACGCGGCGGCGTGGTCCATCCCGGTCGGCGCTGGGAGCTGTTCAGCGATCTCTACCTGGCCCAGGATCCCGGCGAGGTCCTCTACCCGGCGGACTACCACCGTCCGAGCTACATCACCGCCGACGTCGTTCTCGAGCTGACCGACTACTACTTCGACTTCTTGCTGCAGAGCTGTGAGGAGGAGACGGTCCGGCCGGCCCTGGACAGCTTCTTCTTCACCCTGGGCGAACGGGTGGCCCAGGAGCGCCACCGCCTGCAGGAGGCCCGGGAGTACGCCCTCGGCTCGCCGGGTTCGCAGCTCGTCGAGGCCCTGGGCGATGACGAGGCCTACGTGCGGGTGACGGCGGCCCTCGACTACCTGGGCGACTACTTCGCCGTCGGCGGCGAGCTGTTGGTCCCGGCGGCCCAGATTCGCCCCGAGATCCCCAACCCCGACGCCCACGCCGCGGCCAACGCGGTGCGCCGGGGCACGGGTCCGGCCCCAGTGGTCAGCCGCGAGGGAACGACCTACCCGGCGGAGCTCTTCAGCCCCCCGACGGCCTACCAGCGCAACAGCGCCGCCGCCGACTACTACCGCGCCCACGCCTGGGCCAGCCTGGTCAAGTTCGACCTGACCGATCCCGAGCGGGCCCTCGAGGCCGCCGTGGCCACCCACCTGCTGGCCACCGGCGAGACGCGGCAGGCCTGGGAGCGGCTGGACGGCTTCTTCGCCGAACACTACGGCGACCCCGACGATTTCGATATCGACACCCTGGATGACCTGCTGCGGCGCTCCTACGGCGCCGACGTCGCCCTGGCCGAGCTGACCGACCCCGAAGGGCTGGAACGATTCATGGCCGCCTGCGGCGAGCTGCAGGAGCAGATCGGCGGCGTCGATCCCGCCGAGGCCGACGAGCCGCCGACCTTCGCCCTGTTCGCCGAGCGCTCCTGGCCCCTCGAGGATTATCTGACCGGTCTGAGCGGTTTTTCCGGCGGCGCCGACGACTTCGGCCGCACGGCCAAGCTGCTGGACATCGCCGCCGCCAACGGTTCCGTCGCCGCCTGGCGGCAGTTGGTCGAGGTCCAGGGCGAGGACGGATATCCGGGCTACGTGGGCGCCCTGGAGGCCGTCCAGCTCGAGCTGCGGCGCAACACCGGCGGTCTGTTCTACGAGCTGCTCTACTGCCTGCGACCCTACCTCGACGATCCGCCGACCCCCGTGGAGGACGGCCTCGACGAGACCGTCCAGCGAGCCCTCGGGCTGCGCGGCGCTTACTGCTGCTGCGGTTTCCTCACCGCCCGCTCCGCCGAGCCCGGCGGCGTCGAGGGTCAGCTCACCCCCCAACCGCCCGCTCCGGCCCAGGGCGAGATCGTCGACGTCGGTCTGCCCCACGTTTTCCTGGAGCCGTCGCCCAAGCTGTTCGAGCGCCTGGCCGAGCTGGTCAAGAATCATCACGACACCCTGCGTGAGAACGAGCTGTTCCCCGAGTTCGCCGCCGGCGCCGGCGGGCTGCCCACGACCTACGTCGGCCAGGAGGGCTCCGTCGAGGAGCTGATGGCCCAACCCAGCGTCAGCGCCCAACCCGTCGGCATCCGCGTCGAGGATACCTACCTGGCCTTCTATGAGTTACTCGGTCGTCTCGGGGCTCTGGCCCGCCAGCAATCCTCCGGCGTTGAACTGACCGAGGAGGATCGACGCTTCCTGCTGGGCTTCGGCCGCCGTCTGGCCGCGCTGACCGAGGACTGTTTCCGCGGTGGTGTCCCCGGCGCCGGAGGCCGGTCGACCAGCGCCCGCAGCGCCGCCTACAACCTGGGGGCAAACGCCCAGGGAACCATGTACTTGAACGCCGGCGTCGCCGGGGCCGAAGAGGTCCTGCGTCTGGTCGACAGACCCGCCGGCGGGCGCCTGCTGGTCTGTGGCGCCGCTTACGCCTACTACGAGCGCACCGGATACACGCCGTTGGAGCGCACCGCCTGGCTGAGTGAGCTGGAGACCGCTGTCCCGCCGCGACCCGGCTGGACCGCCTCCTTCATTCCCGCCGCTGAAGCGACGCCCTGACCGTAACCGGGAGGTTACGATGCGTCCCAGGATTCTCTTTATCGCCGTCGCCCTGTTCACGGTGATCGCCGCTGTTCCCGCCGCCGCCGAGCTCACCGATGACCTGGCCCGCCTCAGCACCGAGTTGGGTCGGGCCGCCGACGACGCCGTCCGCCTGGACGTCCTCGCGCGGCTGACCGCCCTGCTCGAGGAGGTGGAAGAACCGCAAAGCATCCCGCCGGCCCTCGTCACGCGCCTGCTGGACATGGCCGACCGCGCCGCCGAGCCGGCGCTGCGACGTGACTCCGTCAGCGTGCTGGGCCTGTTGGGCGATCCCGACGCCGCTACGACCCTCGTCCGGCTCCTGCGCGACGACGCCGACTTCGGCGTCCGCCGGGCCGCCGTCGACGCCCTGGTCCGCGTCGGCGACCGTGACGACGCCGTCCTGATCGCCGAAACCGTTCTAGGCGCTGAACCCTCCAGCGACTACCAGTTACGCGCCGGGGCCTACCGGGCCCTGGGCGCCTTGGGCCTGGACGACGAGGCCCGATTGCTGAACCTCTTCCGCCGGGGTCTGGCCGACCCCTACCCCGCCGTGCGCATCGCCGCCCTGGAGATGCTGCGCGCCCGGGGTCTGGCCGCCGAAGTCGGTCAACCCGAGTTGCGCCGGGCCTACGAGTTCGAGACCGCTTCCGCCGTGCGCGGCGAGCTGTTGGTCACCCTGGCCGTCGTCGACGGCGAAGAGACCCTGGAGCTGATCGAAACCGCCCTCGGGGACGCCGAGCTGCGCGCCGACGCCCTGCGCGCCCTGGCCGCCGTGCCGCCTTCCGGCGAGCGCGACGAGGCTGCCGACCTCCTCGAGGAGGCCTTCGCCGATAGCACCGACAACGCCGAGCGGCTGGAGATCGCCGGTTACCTGGTAGAGCTGCGGCGGCGCGAGGCCGCCCTGGAGGCCCTGACCGCCCTGTTGCTCGAGGATCCGCCCGGCGACGAGGAGCGTGTCCTCGAACTGCTGCGCGAAAACGGTCACCCCGCGGCTCTCGAGACGACGGCGGACTTCGTCATCGCCAAGCCCGCCGTCGGACTGGCGACGATGCGTGCCGCCGTCGAACTGCTGGGCGACGCGGACCTGCTGGCCACGGCCGACGAGGATCAGTTGGAAGACGCCGACGAGGCCCTGTCCGCCCTGTTGCGGCAGAAGCATGACCCCGTCCTCTACGCCGACCTCCCCCCGGCGGTGCGGGCCGTCGAGGCCGCCTGGCGGGGACGCTTCGACGACGAGGATTGGAACGACCGCCTGCGCGAGCGCGTCGAACTCCTCGACGAGCTCGACGAGCCGGCCGCCCTCGAGGCGCTGACTATCCTGCTCGGACGCGGGGATGAACCCGTCCTGGTCGACGAGTTGAACGACTACCTGGAGTCCGAGCCGACGGAGCCCCGCGCCGTCGCCGCCCTCCACGCCCTGGGCCTGGGCGGTTCGACAAAAGCCCTGCCCGTGCTGACCGAGTACGCCCGCTCCAGCCGCCCCGGTGACGTCCAGCTCTCCGTCGCCGCCCTGGAAGCCCTCGGCGAGCTGGGACTGCCCGAATCGGCCCCCGTGCTGACCCGGGTGCTGGAAGACCCGGCGACGCCGCCGCTGCGCTTGACCGCCGCCGCCCGGGCCTGCGCCGCCGTGGCCGACCCCAACCTGCTCTTCCCCCTCCTCGAAGTGCTGGAGGGCGCCGTCGAACCGGAGAGCCGACAGGCCGCCGCCTACGCTCTGGCCGCCTTCTCCGAGCCCCAGGCCCTGGCGCCCCTGGCCCGGGTTCTGCGCTCCGACGCCAGCCCCCGGGTGCGCCGCGAGGCCTTCGTTGCCTACTGCCACAACCTGCCGGCTAACCCCAGCGACGAGCAACTGCTGCCCCTCTCCCAGTACCTCTCCACCAACGACCCCGGCGACGACGACCGGAGCTGGACCGCCGTCGAGCTGCTGTTCACCAAGCTCGGCGCCGAGCGGATCGAGGAACTGCTCGAACACCCCCAGCCCTCCGTGCGCCGACTGACCGTCCAGTACCTGACCCGCCGGGCCGCTCCCGGCGACCGGGAGCTCCTCGAGGGCGCCCTGGCCGACCCCAACCTGCTGGTCAATATCGCCGCCGCCCGCGGCCTGGGCGAGCTGGGCGACTCCGCCGCCGCCGGAGCCCTCAAGGCCGCCTTCAACCAGACCTTCGACCTGTACTACGCCTCCACCAAGGACTCCAGCCACTCCACCGTTAACGTCGACAAACTGCGCCGGACCATCGAAGACGCTTTCCTGCGCCTCTCGATCAACCCCGCCGAGGTCGAAGAAACCAAACTCGACAAACCCCAACTCGATACCGGTCCCGAAGAAGAGCCCGAGACCCGACGGATGGAGGTCGTCGTCGACGCCCTGCGACTGCGCGACGCACCCTCCACCACCACCGGCAACAAGATCGGCATGCTCTACCTCGACGACGTCGTCGAGGTCCTGAGCGTCCAGGATAACTGGGCCGAGGTGCGCACCGCCGACGAACGAGCCGGTTGGGCCTGCATCGAACTCGAAGGCGAGACCTTCCTGCGCGACACCGAGCGACCCCTCGTACCACCCGCAGAGCCCGATAACGACGAGACCGACGGCGAAGCCGCGGAAACCGACTAGCAACGCCCCAAACACGGCGAGCGTTGAAAAACAGCCGCCGACACCACCGATCAACGTCAGAAAGCCAGCCGCCGGAACCGGCACGGTTTTTGCGGAGGCGGACCGTTACCCTCGTTCGTAACGGTCGCCGAGATGCAAAAAC
>WJLX01000124.1 GCA_014728225.1 Candidatus Coatesbacteria bacterium
GCCATCGTAATACGGCTTATTGTTACGACAAGCGAATCCGCCGGCGCCACGCCGCCGCTCGCCGGGCCGAGCTCGACCCGACCAGCTACACCGATAAGCCGACGGCCGGCGGGCCCATAAGAAACTGTCACTCAACGGCTTACACCACAGGCGCATCAGCCACCAACAGGATTTCGCTGATGGACAGACGCATAACAACGGCCTCGAGAACTTCCGGGGCTTCGCCTAACGCCGCCTAAAAGCCTGCCATGGAGGATTCAAGCGTAACTACAGACTCTTGATCACTGGAAGGTCGTTCAGCTTCAACCATCGAGACGCCGATAACGCGCTACACATTCTCAGGAGTGGACTGCGCGCTTGTTGATAATTTGGTGATAATCCCTTGACATTTTATTGTGGCGGGGCTTGAGGGGAGACAGGGTTGTCAAACCGACCCCAACGACCCGGGGCTGTTCGCTCCACCGCCGGGCGCCGTTAATCTCATCGGGGAGCGGCTGCTACTGTTACCGTTCAACCCCAACCATTTAGAACTGCTCGTCGACCACCGCTAACAGCAATCGCTCAAAGCCGCTGCCGGTGTATTCCTCCACCTTCTTAGCGATTTGCATCAAAGGTGTCTCCTCCCGGCGGAATGGCTAGGTAGCGTAGGGGAGGCCCTGCTTGTTAAAACAACTCGACGACCGGCCGACGCCGGAGCCGCGTTTTTGCTATAATCCGCCCGTATGGGAACCTACTCCGCCAGTCAGATGTGGAACTGGGCCCGCGAACTGCCGGAGCAGTTGGCCGCCGAGCCCCTGGGTCTGGAAGACCGCACCGCGCCCGACCGGGCGCCACGGCGGATCCTGGTCTGTGGCATGGGCGGCAGCGGCGTCTCGGCCCAATTCCTGGCCGCTCTGGGTCCCTTCATCCCCTGGCGCTGGGCCGGGGCTCCCGACTGGCTGGGGCCCGAGGACGCCCTGCTCGCCGTCTCCCACTCCGGCGGGACCTGGGAGACCCTGCGCACCGTCCGCGACGCCCTCGACCGCCACAGCGCCGTCTACGGCGTCACCGGCGGCGGCGAGCTGGCCCGGTTGCTCGACGAACACGGTGCCACCCGCCTGAGCGTTCCCGACGGCATGCCCCCGCGGGCGGCCTTCGGCCACCTGCTGGGCGCCTGCCTGCGGCTGGGGGAACGCCTGCTCGGTACGGCGCTCTGGCGCTCCGACGCCGTCGTGGATGAACTGCGGGCGAGCCGCGACGGTCTGGCCGACGACGACTACACCTGGTTGGGCGAACTGGCCCGAGCCCTGGCCGGGCGCCAGCTCGTCGTCTACGGCACCTGCCCCCTGAGCGCCGCCGCCGCCCTGCGCTGGAAGCAGCAGCTCAACGAGAACGCCAAGCAGTTCTGCTGGTGTAACGCCCTGCCCGAGGCCGCCCACAACGAGGTCGAGGCCGCCGGGCCCGGCGACCCGCCCCGGCGGATCGTGCTGACCCTGGGCGATGAAGCGCCGCCCCTGGATACCATCCTCGACGACTACGGCGACAGCGTCGTCCTGACGGCTCCCGCCGGACCCGCCGTCTTCCGCGCCCTGCACCTGGTCCTCCTGGGAGACCTGCTCAGCCTGCTGATCGCCCGGGAACGCGCCGTCGATCCCGGCGGCATCCCGCGTATCGCCGCCTTCAAGCAAACCGGCTGGGCCCGCCGCTTCTACGGGGGAGATAACTAGTGCGACGTCTACTCGCCCTCACCCTGCTCCTCGTTCTCGCCGCCGGCGGCGCAGCCGAGGACGAGATGCTGCCCGGTACCCTCGGGACCATCGTCGTCCCCGAGGACGAAGCCCACGGCGGCTCCGGCGCCTCCGGTCCGGTAACCGAGGGCGTCTTCTTCGGCGGCCGCTTCGGCGGCTTCCTGCCCTTCAGCCAGAACAACTACCTCGGCTTCGACTCCCTGGCCTGGCGCTTCGAGGCCCTGATCAACCTCGAGGCCGGCGACTGGAAGGCCGTCGGCAGCGTCGGCCTCTACGCCGCCACCGTCGAGGACCCCCCCGATTATGTCGATGAACCCTCCTTCTGGGCTCTACCCGTCGGCCTCGGCGTCTACTACCAGTTCGGTGAGCGCTTCAGCCCCTACGCCGGCGGCGGTGTCGGTTTTACCGTCTTCCACGTCTCCGGACGTGAGCACGTCGAGGACGGCTTCCAGCGCGAGTTCACCGAGCTCCTCTTCACCCCGCACCTGGCCGCCGGTCTGGACCTCTTCCGCGACGAGAACTTCCGCGTCAACGTCGAGGCCCGACTCGAACTCGCCTGGAGCGAAGAGCAGAACCAGATCGGCGGCTTCAGCTTTCTGGCCGGCCTGGCCTTCTGAAAAGCAAAACCACACTTGTTACGGGGTGGCCGACGGCCGCCCCGTTGCTCAAAGGAACAGGCTTCCCCGCAAGAACCGCGCTTTGACGACACGCCGCCGGCGGCGAGCGACGTGTCAACGAACGAGCCGCCTGCAACAACACCCGCTCCGCGACCCCTGAAAAACTACCGGCCGCTAACCGTCGTAAACGCTCAACCCCGCGGCGCCGGAACTGGCACGGTTTTTGCGGAGGCGCAACCGTGCCGTCGCTCGCTGCGGCGCCGAGATGCAAAAACCGTGCCAGTTCCGGCGCGCCGACGGGCAGTTGCGTTGAATCGGCCACCGGTAGTTTTTCAGGGGTCGCGGAGCGGGCCGGAGGTCTAGGAGAAACGAGATGACGGAACGTGCCGACATCGTCGTCGTCGGCGCCGGACACGCGGGCCTCGAGGCCGCCGTGGCCGCCGCCCGGCTGGGCGTCCGGGTGGTGTTGCTCAACACCGACCTTGAGGACGTCGCCGGGATGCCCTGCAACCCCAGCGTCGGCGGGGTGGGCAAGGGTCATCTGGTGCGCGAGATCGACGCCCTCGGCGGGGTGATGGGCCGCCTGGCCGACGCGGCCTCGATCGGCACCCGGACGCTCAACACCAGCAAGGGCGCCGCCGTCCAGGCCCCGCGGGCCCAATGCGACCGCCGCAGTTACCGGACCGCGGCCCGGGAGCTGCTGTTCTCTACCGACAACCTGCGGCTCCTGCAGGGCCATGCGGCGCAGTTGCTGGTGGAGGACGATCATGTCGTCGGCTTGCGGACGGACATGGGCGTAGAGCTGAGCTGCCGAGCAGTCGTGCTGGCCACGGGAACCTTCCTCGGCGGAGAGATCTTCGTCGGCCTGAACAGCTTCGCCGGTGGTCGGGACAACGCCCGGGCCGCGACGGCCCTGAGGCGCAGCCTGCTGGAGTGCGGGGTGGAGCTGGTGCGGCTCAAGACGGGCACCTCGCCGCGTCTGGACGCCGCCACGGTCGACACGGGTGCGCTGGTCCGCCAGGATCCCGAGGAGCCGCCGCCGCGGTTCAGCTTCAGCGGACCGCCGCCGCCGGGTCCCTTCCTGCCCTGCTACCTGACGGCGACCACCCCGGCGGTCCACGAGGCCATTCGTCGGGGACTGGAGCAGAGCCCGCTCTACACGGGGTTGATCGAGGGCGTCGGCCCGCGCTACTGCCCCTCGATCGAGGACAAGGTCGTCCGTTTCCCGGAGCGCGAGGTTCACCAGTTGTTCCTGGAGCCGACGGGGCTGGACGGCGACGAGTATTACGTCTCGGGGTTGGCCACCAGTCTGGCCTATCCAACGCAGTTGGCGATGCTGGCGGCGATCCCCGGACTGGAGCGCGCCGTGGTCACCCGGCCGGGCTACGCCGTGGTCTACGACTGCCTGGCGCCGCATCAGCTCTCGGCCACGCTGGCGGTGGAGGGGATCGCGGGCCTGTTCGCCTGCGGCCAGCTCTGCGGCAGCTCGGGTTACGAGGAGGCGGCGGCCCAGGGGTTGTTGGTCGGGATCAATGCGGCGCTGTACGTCGAGGGACGCGGGCGGGAGTTCACCCTGCGACGCGACCAGGCCTACATCGGTGTGTTGATCGACGACCTGATCCAGCGCTGGGGCGCGGAGCCCTACCGGGTGTTCACCGCCCGGGCCGAGCACCGGCTGGCCCTGCGCGCCGACAACGCCGACGGCCGGCTGACCGCCCTGGGCGCCGAGCTGGGTCTGATCGGTGAGGACCGGGCCCGTCGGAGCGAACGCAAGTATCGCTGGCGTGATCTGCTGGTCGCATGGGCCGACGGCCGCCGCCTCGACGCCGCCGATTGCCGTCGCCTGGGTCGGCCCGAACTGGCGGGACTGCGCGCCGCCCAGTTGGTGCCGCGCCGGGACGTCGATGCCCTCGAACTCCTGACGGTCCTGGCGGGCGGCGACGACGGGCTGCCCGCGGAGCTGCGTTCGTCGCTGACACCGTCGGGCCCGGCCCGCGAAAGCCTGCGGGTGGCCGTCAACGATCTGCGCTACGCCGGCTACCTGCGTCGCCACGCCGAGGCCGCCCGCCGCGAGGAGCGTCTGGCCGCCACCCGCCTGCCCGCCGACATCGACTACGACGAGGTCCTCGGCCTGCGCACCGAGGCGGCGCAAAAGCTGTCCCGCCAGCGACCCCGCACCCTGGGTCAGGCCCGCCGGGTGCCCGGGGTCAATCCCGCCGACATCACGCCGCTGCTGAGCTACCTCCGGCGTCGGCGACGCCTGCAACCCGCCGAGGAGGACTGACGACCGTGTGGCAGACGATCCTCGACAACTTGCTGCTGTCCCTCTGGCTGCATCTGCCCTTCGCCCTGCTGGCCGGTCTGCTCGGGGTGGTTTCCGTCTCCGGGATGTTGGGCGGCCTGCTGCTCGGCGAGCTGGTCTTCGCCGGGCTGGGCTGGCGGGGCTGGCTGATCCTGGTCGGTTTCTTCGTCTTGGGAACCCTGGCGACGAAACTGGGGTACAAGGAGAAGGAGAAGCGCGGTCTGGCTCAGGAGGGCGGCGGTCGCCGCGGGGCCAAGCACGCCCTGGCCAACACCGCCTGCGCGACGCTGCTGGCCGTGGCCAGCCCCTTCATCGGCGCCGCTTGGCCCGCCCTGGCCCTCCCCCTCGTATTGGCCTTCGTCGGCGCTTTCGCCACCGCCGTCTTCGACACCGGCTCCAGTGAGCTGGGCCAGCTTTACGGCCGCAAACCCGTCTTGATCACCACCTTCCGCCGGGTCGAGCCGGGGACCGCCGGGGCGGTCAGTTGGCAGGGCACCCTCGGCGGTCTGGGGCTGGCCGCGCTGATGGGGCTGCTGGCGGCGGGCGTCGGGTTGATCCCCTGGAGCCTGGTCTGGATTCCCCCCCTGGCCGGCCTCGTCGGCAGCAGCTTCGAAAGCTATCTGGGCGCCTGGCTGCCCGAGGGTAAGCTGTCCAACGAGTTGGAGAACTCTCTCAACACCGTCGTCGGCGCCTTGGTCGCCTTCGGTCTGGCTTGGCTCTAGGCCGGTTGCCCGACCGGCGGCCTTGGGCTATAATCCAGTGGTAGCAAACGTGGGTGACGCCCTGACACCGAACGTCCCCGATCCTGCGGTGCCGGCGACCGCCATTTGAGCTCCCGAAAACCATGAACCCCGCGCCTCACTTCCCCTGGGGAGGATGGTCATGCGCAAAGCAACTATCTTGCTCGTCTGCTTGCTCCTCACCGCCTTCATCGCCGGCTGCAAGCACGACGACGACGGCGACGACGAGGTCATCGAGGACACCGTCATCGAGGGTGAGATCATCACCGACGCCGACACCGTCGAGGAGGGGGATCTGGTCACCTTCACCGTGCCCGATGAAACCGATCCCGAGACCCACCAGTTGACCGAAACCGCCGACGGCTTCCGCGTCCAATTGGTGGCCTCGACCAACGAGAGCGCCGCCCGCGAGCTGGCCGCCGAGGCCGAGCGCGTGCTCGGTGAGCCCGCCTACGTGGAGTACCTCGATGGTTACTGGAAGGTCCGGGTGGGCAACTGCTCCAACCGCTCCGCCGCCGAGACCCTCCGCAACAAGGCCCGCAGCTCGGGCTACGCCGACGCCTGGATCGCCGCCACCCAGATCGAGCAGTAGGCATGCTCGTCGTCGTCTTCGAGGACCAGCGTCAGCGCACCCTGGCACCGCTGACCAGCCTGCGCCCCCTGTGGCGCCTGAAGCTGGGCTACGGTGAGCTGGCCGACCGCTTCGACGCATCTTTCCCGGGCGCCCGCTGGTGGCCGCGCAGCGAGCTGCGCCCGCTCTGCCGCCGTCCGCTGTTCCAGCCCGGCGTCGTCACCGACGAGACCGTCTTCGTCAACGCCGCCGCCGCCGATCCCTACGCCGTCGCCGCGCGGGCGGCCGCCGAAGACGAGGCCGCCGGTGAATTCATCGAGGACGACGAGGGCCTGCGGCTGGTATGGTTCCGCACCCCGGCCGGCGTTTCACCCACCCCCGGGGGGCTCGAACCCCACCAGCGGGGCTACGCCGCGGCCCTGGCCGCCGAACTGCTGCCCCTGGCGCTCAACCCGGATACACGTACGTTGTTGCGCCATCCCTGGGAGCTGGTCAACGCCAACGCCGACGAGCTGATGGGCGGGTTCCAGAACCACACCCACGGACGCTCCGGTGTTCAGGCGGGACGGATCATCGGCGATTTCCGCGCCGTGTTCATCGAGAAAGGCG
Source organism: Candidatus Coatesbacteria bacterium (assembly GCA_014728225.1). Taxonomy (NCBI): domain Bacteria; phylum Candidatus Coatesiibacteriota; species Candidatus Coatesiibacteriota bacterium. The sequence continues at coordinate 6,567 of WJLX01000124.1, forward strand.
CCGACGTTGAGCCCGACGTGATCTTCGATACCACGGACGGCCCCGTCGTCGTCGCCGCCGGAGCCCGCCTCAAGGCCCCCGCCCGCCTGGAAGGCCCCTGCTTCATCGGCCCCGAGACCCTCGTCGACAACGCCGTTATCCGCCCGGGCACCAGTATCGGTTACAACTGCCGCATTTCCGGCGAGCTCGAAGCCTGCCTGCTCTCCGATCACGTCAATAAGCACCACTACGGCTTCCTCGGTCACGCCTATCTGGGCGAGTGGGTCAACCTGGGCGCCGGAACGACCAACTCCGACCTCAAGAACAACTACAAATCGGTCCGCGTCCATACACCGACGGGGCGCGTCGACAGCGGCGCGCTCAAGCTCGGCTGTTTCATCGGCGATCACACCAAGACCGGCATCGGCACTCTGATCGGCACGGGTACATCGATCGGTGCCTTTTGCAACATCTTCGATGTCGGCACCCTCTCCGGTTGGCTGCCGCCCTTCAGTTGGCTCAGCCGCCGGGGACGCAGCGTTTACCGCCTCGAACAGGCCCTGGAGACCGCCGCCGTTGTCATGGCCCGGCGCAACGTCACCCTGGACGACGAGCTGCGCCGCTTGATTCAACTCCGCTTCGCCGAGAACGACGATGAGGCTTAAACCGCTGCCCCTGCTCGTCCTCGCCTGCCTGACCGCCTGCGGTCCCGGACCGGAGCGCCCCGCCGGAACCGGTGCCCTGGGCTCCCATGAGCGCCTCGAGGAGGTCCGCTCGCGGGCCGCGGAGCTCCTGCCCGGCGCCCGGCTGTACCAAATCCTCGGCATGGCATCCGGCGGCGCCTTCGCCGACGGCTTGTGCTCCAGTTGGATCTACAGCTTCCACTCCCCCGAATCCAACAGCCTGCTGCGCGTCTATCTCGGTCGCGACGGCCTGATCCAGACCCCCTACGAGCCCGAATCCCTTCAGGTCGGCGAGACCCCTCCGCCCTGGAACGCTGACGCCTTCATCGACAGCGCCGCCGCCGCCGCCGTCATCAGCGGCCACAACGTCGAAGGCTTCATCGAAGACAACGAGATCTTCGGCGAACGCTATCTGCTATTCGGCCCAGCCAAAGCCGCCGAGCCGCGCTGGGAGATCACCCTGCTGGCCCGTGACGACGCCGGCTTCGCCAAGCTGGTCTTCACCGTCGACGCCCTCGACGGCGAGCTCCTCGACAAGACCAGCGCCCCCTTCGTCCTGGAAAAAGCAGAACCGTAGCGGGAAAGCGCCGACCAGCCGCCGCCCGGTCGACGCGAACGCCCAACGGCCCGCCCGCCGGAACCGGCACGGTTTTTGCGGAAGGCGCCACGGTTCCGCCGTTCGCGGCGGCGCCGAGATGCAAAAACCGTGCCGGTTCCGGCGTTCCAGGTCGGTGTGCGGCGAAGCCGAAGGCGGCAGGTCGGCGCGGTGCGACGCTCGAGCACGCTAAGCCAGGTGTCTGACTATGGTCCCCAGACAGCACAGGGTCGGCCGTCGCAACCTCCACGGCATCCTGGCCGGGGTGCTGGGCGGGACGGCGGGCTTGACGTTGCAGTTCATTCTGCTGCGGCTGTTCGATCTTGGCCCGCGCCTGACGGAGCTGCATCCCGGGCTCATCGAGGGCGTCGGCGCGGGGGAGATCGTAGTCTACGTTTTGTTCATTCTGGCCGAATCCGCCGTGGCCGGTTTTCTTTACAGCGTGCTGCATCCGTTGCTGCCGGGCAGGGCCTGGCTCAAGGCCCTGATCTTCGGCGCGGCGCTCTGGGTGTTCGTCAACCTGCTGCCGCTATTGGTCAGGGAGGCGGTCGTCGACGGCGGATTGTTGCCCGCCGCGGCCTGCTGGTCGGCGGCCTGGCTGCTGTTCATCCTGGTGCAGACCGAGGTGACCGCCGTGTTCTATCGGTTGCTGCGTTCGAAGCGGGGAGGTGACGGGGGTTGAGCGATTATCGGGAAAGACACCGCGAGTTGGCCGAGAGGTTGCGCGAGGCGAATTACCGCTACTACGTTCTCGACGATCCGTCGCTGACCGACGCGAAGTACGACGAGCTGCTGCGTGAGCTGCAGCGGTTCGAGGACGAGCATCCCCAGCTGGTCACGCCGGCCTCGCCGACGCAGCGGGTGGGCGCCGAGCCGGCCGCGGGTTTCCAGTCCGTCGAGCATCGGCGGCCGCTGCTCTCCCTGGCCAACGTCAGCGACGAGGGGGAGTTCGCCGACTGGCTGCGGCGGGTGCGCGAGGGGCTGGACGGCGCGACTCCGTTGCTGTTCTGCGAGCCCAAGATCGATGGCCTGGCCGTCGAACTGGTCTACGAAAGCGGCCGCCTCGTCCAGGCCTCGACCCGGGGCGACGGCCGCACGGGGGAGGGCGTACTGGCCAACGTGCGCACCATCCGCGCCGTACCGCTGCAGTTGCGCGGCGACGTTCCCGCCGAGATCGTTGTCACCGGCGAGGTTTTCCTGCGGGTCGACGACTTCCTGGCCCTCAACGAGGCCCAGGCGGAGCGCGGGGAGAAGGAATTCGCCAACCCGCGCAACGCCGCCGCGGGCAGCCTGCGCCAGCTCGACCCCAAGGTGACGGCCCGGCGGCCGCTGCGCTTTCTGGCCTACAACCTCGTCGGAGCGCGCGAACTCGGGCTGAGCAGCCATGGCGACTGCTTCGAGCGCCTGGCGGACTGGGGCTTTCCGGTCAACCATCCCACCGCGGCCGTCACCCGGGTCGAGGAGGTCGAGGCCTACTACACCCAGCTGCTTAACGAACGCTCCGAGCTGGAGCACGAGACCGACGGCGTGGTGGTCAAGGTCGACGATCTGGCGGCCCGGGAGCGGCTGGGCGCCGTGGCCCGCAGTCCGCGCTGGGCCGTGGCCTGGAAGTATCCGCCGCGCCGGGCGGTCACCGTCCTCAAGGATATCGAGGTCTCCGTCGGCCGCACGGGGGTGCTGACCCCGGTGGCCGTGTTGGAGCCGGTGACCGTCGGCGGGGTGACGGTCTCCGCGGCCAACCTGCACAACGCCGACGAGGTCGAGCGGCTGGGGGTGCTGATCGGCGACCGGGTCGAGATCCAGCGCGCCGGTGACGTCATCCCCGAGGTCGTCCGTCCGCTCACCGACTACCGTGACGGTACGGAGCGGGCCTTCGAGATGCCCGACGAGTGTCCGGTCTGCGGCGGGGAAGCGGTCCAGTTGCCCGACGAGGTGGCGGTGCGCTGTCTGAACGCCGACTGTCCGGCCCAGGTGCGGGCCCGGATCGAGCATTTCGCCTGTCGCGACGCCCTGGACATCGAGGGGCTGGGACCCAAAGTGGTCGATAAGCTGCTCGAGGCCGGTTTGATCGCGGGGCCGGCCGACCTGTTCGAGTTGGAAGCCGACACGGTCGCCGAACTGGAGGGCTTTGGCGAGAAATCTGCCGCCAACCTGATCCGGGCGATCAGGCAAGAACGCCAGGCCGATCTGCCGCGCTTGATCTTCGCCCTGGGCATCCCTCTGGTGGGCTCGACGACGGCGCGTCTGCTGGCGCGGCGCTTCGGCTCCCTGGGCGCCCTGGCCGCCGCCGACGAAAAACAGCTCACCGCCGTCGAGGGCGTCGGGCCGACGATGGCCGCCTCGATCAACGATTTCTTCGTCAACGAGGCCAACCGACGACTCCTCGAACGCCTCAAGGGCTACGGGCTGGATCCCCGGCTGGAGGTCGAGGAAGACGAGCCCCGGGGTCCCTTGAGCGGACTGACCGTGGTCTTCACCGGTTCCCTCTCCCGCCCGCGGCGCGAGTATCAGGAACGGGCGCGCGCGGCCGGGGCCAAGGTCAACTCGACGGTTTCCGCCAGGACGGATCTCGTCGTCGCCGGCGAAGACGCGGGCTCCAAGCTGGACAAGGCCCGGAAACTGAACCTCGAGGTCGTTGACGAAGCGGGCTTCCGGCAACTACTGGAGGGCGACTGATGCGTCCCGGTTTGGCCCTGATCATCCTGTCGGCCCTCGTCGGCCTGCTGCTCTTCGACGCGGCGGATACCCCGGCCGACGACGACGGCGATGTCATCGTCCTGGTGCTGACCTCGGCCACCCGGGGCAAGCTGGCCGGTTGCGGCTGACCGGGGTCCGTCCTCGGCGGACTGGCGGAGCGCGCCGGCGCCCTCGATACCCTGCGGGAAAGCCATCCCGAACTGCTGCTCCTCGACAGCGGCGATCTCCTCGGTCTGGACGACAAGCCCGCCAAGGCCCGAACGATCTTCGACTGTTACGAACTGCTGGGCTACGACGCCCTGGCCCTCGGCGACCAGGATTTGCTCGACGGCACCTTCAGCGTGGCTGATCTGAGCGCGACGCTGCCGATCCTCTGCGCCAACCTCGAACCGCTGGACGACGACCTGACGCGGCCGCCGGGCTCGCTGATCATCGAGCGGGACGGCGTCAAGCTCGGGCTGGTCGCCGTCATCAACGAGGAGATCCACGGGCTGGAGGAATTGCTCGCCGAGCTGCGGTATCGGGTGACGCCCTGGCGGTCCGCGCTGGAGGACGAACTCGAGGCCCTGGAGGCCGCCGGTTGCGACATCGTCGTCCTGCTGTCCCACCTCGGCGTCCAGGACGAGGTCTACGCCGCCCGGGACTACGCCGAGCGCCTGGACCTGATCGTCGGCGGCCACTCCGGCCTGTTCCAGCGCCGGCCGGACACCACGGAGGGCGCGCCGATCATCTGGCCCGGCCGCCTGGGACGCTACCTGGGCGTGGTCACCCTCAGCCGCTCAGCGGAAAACCTGGGCGAGATCGTTTCCTACGAGGCCCTGCCCGTCGATCGCTCCCCGGGCCGCGGCGCCGCCGTTCTCGAACGCCTGCGGGCCTACGAGGAGCAGCGCTACCGCGACTGGCTGGAAGCCTACTACGTGGCCACGGCGCAACCACAATTCTTCGGTCCCGATGACTGCGGCGCCTGTCATACAGCCGAGCTCGAGCAGTGGCGCGACACCGACCACGCCCACGCCTTCGCCACTCTGGTCGAGGAGGGTGACGAGCGCAATCTGGAGTGCGTAGGCTGCCACACCACCGGCTTCGGCAAGCCCGGCGGCTTCGCCGACGCCGAGCGCACCCCGCAGCTGACCGACGTCGGCTGCCAGGCCTGTCACCGCGCCGGTCCCGAACACCCCTACGAATCCCGGGAGGTCGAGCCCGTCGCCGCCCCGGTCTGCGCCAAGTGTCACCGCCCCGGCCGCGACGATGATTTCAGTTACAGCCGGGACGTCGCCTATGTCGAGCACTGACGATCAGCGGCCCTTCACCGGCGCCGACGGGCTGTGGTATCCTTGGCCCGTCGATCCATAATCCCCCACCACCGTCGCAGCCAGGAGGAAGAATGCCTAAGATCGGCGTCATCGGCGGCTCGGGCCTTTACGAGATCGAGGCCCTGACCGACAAGCAGGAGAAGTTCATCAGCACCCCCTTCGGCGAGCCCAGCGCCGCCGTGGTCGTCGGCCGGCTGGACAACCGCGAGGTGGCCTTCGTCCCCCGCCACGGCAGGGGTCACGTGCTGACCCCCACCGAGGTCAACTATCGGGCCAACGTCTGCGCGCTCAAACAGCTCGGCGTGCGCTATATCATCTCCGTCAGCGCCGTCGGCTCCCTCAAGGAGGAGATCGCCCCCACCCACCTCGTCGTCCCCGACCAGTTCATCGACCGCACCCGCCACCGCCGGGACACCTTCTTCTCCGACGGCATCGTGGCTCACGTCAGCCTGGCCGATCCTTTCTCCAACGAGCTGCGGGCGATCTTCGTCGAGCAGGCCAAAAAACTCGGCGTCACCGTCCATGACGGCGGTACCTACATCTGCATGGAGGGTCCCCAGTACTCCACCCGGGCCGAGAGCCGGCTCTACCGCTCCTGGGGCGCCGACATCATCGGCATGACCAACCTGACCGAGGCCCGCCTGGCCCGGGAGGCCGAGATCGCCTACGCCACCCTGGCCTTCTCCACGGACTACGACTGCTGGCACGAGGAGGACGTCACCTCGGACATGGTGATGGAGAACTTCGCCAAGAACGTCGAGACGGCCAAGGACCTGATCCAGGCCATCGTGCCGGCCATCGATCTCGAGGCCGAGTATCCGGCGCACAACGCCCTGGCCCAGGCCATGCTGACCCGGCCCGAGCACGTCCCCCAGGCCGTCAAGGAACGCCTGAAGCCCATAGCGGGCAAGTACCTCAAGTAGGCGCGCCGTCAACCCGCCGCTCGAACCGGAACCTCAGGGTTCCGGTTTTTCACTTCCGGGTCCTGGAGGGCCTCCCAGCAGATAAAACCGTCAACGGACCTCCTGCGTAACCCAGTACCTCCAGTATGCATCCCCCCGGGCCGTCACGCTTCTTGCATGCCCGGCGGACCTTGCCGGTCCGCCGGGGCAAGAAGCGCGCCGGCCCTCGTCATCTGCCCGTCGGTAACGCCGCCTCATAGACCGACCGGGCGGGGGCGTCGAGTGTCAGCGGTTGCATTTTCGCGGGAGAGAACCTCGGCTCGGCGATCCAGGAGCTCAGCGTTCAACTAGCGCCCCGTGGCGCGGCGCAGTATGGCTGAGCAGACCCCTAGCACTGTCGCGGGTTTGTTCAACTTGACAGGCGCAAATTCAGCTGCTAGTTTTCCTAAGATTCGTAAATATGAGGCGGATAGTCGAGTTGTAGCAGTCCTGATCCACTGCTGCGGATCAGCTCACAGTTGAAGTCAGCGCAATCAAATCGTCGAATACGCTTGCTGGAGGTGGCAAAACGCTCACCGGCCGTTAAGGCTGCAGAGCCACTCAGCCCGGGAGACCGCCCGACGACGGGGAAGCGCTGTGCATTCATCACCGATGCAGCCAACGGCGATCAGCGGCACACAGGGCGTGTACCACGTTGGCTCACAGCGTTGTGAGTAGTTGCTGCCGAGCCCGAACGGCCCCGGCGTCTTGATGCGGTGACGGCGGCCCGGAGCCGGTAACTGCCGGGTTGCGGTTTGCCGGTGGCATCGGGGAGGGCCGGTCTGTAAGAGTTCAAAAGGCGGGGTGCGCTACACCCAAGCTGACCATAGCGCGCCGGTTGGCGGTGCTGCTTGATCACCAGGATGGCTGCCGGCAAGCCGCTCGATCCCGACATCATGCAGCGCTGCTCAATCCCGCAGTTCGCTGCCGTCCGCTGAATGCGCGATTGTTGCTACTGCGCAGCGTCACCGTTGAGCTCCCGGTAGGTATCGGCTATATGCGAGCGTTTCCCAAACCATGAACAGTTCGTTGAGTTAGTTCTTTGGGCAAGCTTTTATATCGTATTGATCTTTATTGAACAAACGGGAGGACAAATGTATCGGATAGCCGCCAGCTGCCTTCTCACGGCCCTGCTCGTAACCGCCCTGATCACGGGTTGCGAGCCGGAGAGCGTAAGCGGTGACGATGAAGAGCAACAGGGGGAATGGCGCCTCGAGATCATCGACGACGGTGGCAACGTCGGCCGGGCACCCGCAGTGGCCCTCGACGAAAACGGCTGCCCCCACGTGGCCTATTGCTCGGTAGATCCGCCCGAGTTGCGCTACGCCCGCCGGACCAACGGCTACTGGAACTACGGCTGCCTCGTATCGATCGGTCTGAGCCAGGGCACCTCCATCGCCGTTGACGACGGTTTACCCTTCATCGCCTACATCGGCGGAGGTTTGAGTTACCTCTATTGGGGAGGCGACGACTGGAAAACGGAAACCGTCGACAGAGCCTGCAACTGTCCCTCGCTGGTCAGGGACGACGCCGGTGCGGCGCACATCGCCTATCAGGATCCAACCGCTTACGACCTCAAGTGCGCCCGCCAAACCGCGATGGGCTGGGAGCTGGAAATACTAGATATAGAGGGGCTTACCGGTTTCTATACCTCGCTGGGCCTAGACTCAGCCGGCCGTCCCTGCATCGCCTATCACAGACGTGACTCCGACGAGGTCAAGCTGGCCGTCTACGACGGCAACGACTGGACCAGCGAGGTCGTCGACGAGGGAACCGTTTGCGACTTGGCCGTCGACGACCGGGACGGCCTGCACCTGGCCTACTACGCTTATCCCGAGCGGGTTCTGCTGTACGCCTACAATGACGGCGGCGGCTGGCAGTTCGAGACGATCGACGAACAGATGGGTAACTACGGGATCGGTATCGACATAGACGTCACTTCAGAGGGCGAGCCGCGGGTCGCTTACATCGACGCCGACCGGGGGTTGCTCAACTACGCCTTCCCCCGCGGAGACGGCTGGGCCGTCAGCGTCGCGGACAGCGACAGCGTACCGGATTGTTTCGTCGCCCTGGCCGTCGACGGCCAGGACCGCCCGCACATCGTTTACCGCTCCGATAACAGCCTGCGATACGCCATCAAAGACCAGTAGACGGCGCTGAAACCTGCGACGAGGGCCGGCGCGGTTCTTGCCCCGCCGGACCTTAGCAGGTCCGGCGGGAATGCAAGAAGCGTGACGGCCCGGCGCAAGGCCGAGCCTGTCCGGCAACAAGAAAAACCGGGCCCGCGGGCCCGGTTTTTGGGGTTCGCAACCGTTGTCAGAGCTCCAAAAAGGCCTTGAGCTTGCTGGAGCGGCTGGGGTGGCGCAGCTTGCGCAGGGCCTTGGCCTCGATCTGGCGCACGCGCTCCCGGGTGACGTTGAAGATCGTGCCGACCTCGTCCAGGGTGCGGGGGCAGCCGTCGCCCACGCCGAAACGGAAGCGCAGCACCTTCTCCTCCCGCCGGGTCAGCGAGCCGAGGACGTTCTCGATCTTCTCGCTCATCATGGTGTAGGCGGCGGTGCGGGCCGGGCTGACGGCGTTCTTGTCCTCGACGAAGTCCGCCAGGTGGGAGTCCTCCTCCTGGCCGATCGGCGTCTCGAGGGAGATGGGTTCCTGGGCGATCTTGAGGATGCGCCGCACTTTGTCCGAGCTCATCCCCAGTTCGTCGGCGATCTCCGTCGGCGTGGGCTCGCGGCCCAGCTCGTGCAGCAGTTGCCGGCTGGTGCGGATGACTTTGTTGATGGCCTCGATCATGTGGACCGGGATGCGGATGGTGCGTGCCTGGTCGGCGATCGAGCGGGTGACGGCCTGGCGGATCCACCAGGTGGCGTAGGTCGAGAACTTGTAGCCCTTCTTGTAATCGAACTTGTCCACGGCGCGCATCAGGCCGATGTTGCCCTCCTGGATCAGGTCGAGGAAGTGCAGGCCTCGGTTGGTGTACTTCTTGGCGATCGAGACGACGAGGCGGACGTTGCTCTTGACCAGCATCATCTTGGCGTCGTGGACCTCCTGGCGTCCCTCGCGGATGCGGGCCACGACCTCGCGCAGCTCGTCGGCGTTCATGCCGACCTGGCGCTCGACCTGGCGGACCTTCTCGACGGCCTTGCGGATGCGCTGGATGGTCCGGTTGAGGCTTTCCTCGTTGAGGTTGTATTTGTCGCGGAAACCGTCGACCTGGGGGTGTTCGCCCTGGTCGGCGTCGACCAGGGTGTAGGCCTGTTCCTGGGTCAGATCGAAGCGGCGGCAGACCGCGCGCAAATCGCGTTTCTTGATGTTGATCAGCTTGAGCAGATCGATGATCCGGTCGGCGAAGCGGATGATCTGGCGCGGCGAGAACTTGACGTGGAGCAGCAGCTCGCGGATACGCTGCTCGTGGGCTTCGATCTGGAGCGGATCGATCTCGAGGCCTTCCTCGCGGGCCAGGCGCTGGGCGTCGGTGATCTTGAGGTGCTCGGCGTAGGCGTCGCCGAGGAACTTGCAGGTCTTGCGGATGTATTCCTTTTGCTTGTAGAGGGGCAGGCGGCCCTCGGCGTTGATCTTGACCACCTTTTCGATTTTCAGTTCGCCCTGGCGCAGTTTATCGGAGAGGGCGTCGAGGTCGTGGTGGGTGGAATAGACGCTGAAGACGGCATCCTGGATCACGTTCTGACCGTACTCGATGCGCTTGGCCAGCTCGATCTCGCCCTCGCGGGAGAGCAGGGGCACCCGACCCATCTCGCGCAGGTAGAGGCGGACGGGGTCGTCGGTGCGGACCTTCTCGGCCTCGGAGAGGGCCTTGGAATACTCCTTGGCCAGGGCGCTCTCCCTGTCCTCCTCGGTGTCCCGGGTGATCTGGGCCTTGGAGTTGTCGATGATCTCGATGTCCATCTCATCGAAGAGCATCAACAGCTCATCGATCTGCTCCGGGTTGACGACATCGTCGGGCAGGGCGTCGTAGAGCTCGGAATAGGTCAGGCTGCCCTTGTCCCGGGCGTTGCGGATCAGCTTCTCGATGTCCTCGGTCGCGGGGATGTTGAACCCGTGTTCCTTGCTTTGGGTGTCTTCGGTCATCACGTCCTCGGGGTTGCGTTTATCATCCAGACGCGGGGTGGGATGGAGAATAGGTTTTATGAGCGTCGTTTTCGATGGAAAAGCTGCGCTATGCTACGTCGAAAGTTAGTATAGCGTTAAGACTTGCGCTTTTCCAGCTCCTCTTTGCGTTGCAGCAGCTCTTCGATCCGCGCCCGGTCGTCGACCCGGTAGGCCTCGCGTAGCTCGGCGCGCAACCGCAACTGCTCGGCGCGGAGGGATTGCTGACGCAGGCTGGCCAGGCAGGCTTCGAGGGCCTCGTCGCGTTCATCGTCTTCCAGGACTCCATCAACGGCTTCATAGAAGACCGGGCGAAGGTTCTCGTCCAGCTCGGCGGCGGCGGCGGGAATCGGCGGCGGGGCGTCGTCGTCCCAACGGGCGGCGAATTCCACCGCCGGGCGGAACTCGACGGGAAAGTCGGTCACCGTCGACTCGGCCAGTATCCGGCGCCCGCACGCGGTGTCGTTGAACAGCAGCCAGAGCAGCAGGCTCACGTCCCGCCGCAGCTTGACGTCTGGGCGGCGAGCAGGTGGCTTCCGCTGAGCGGCGGACCGGTCGTCGCTGCGCCGCGCCCGGCCCTCGCGACCACGGCGCACACTGTCGCGCAGATCGGCCCGCAGGGCGCTTTGGGTCACCCCGAGCTTGCCGGCGAAGCGATCGATCAGCAGATCGACGGCCACGCGCTCGCGCAGCAGCAGTAGCAGTTCGGCCAGCTCGTCCACCAGGGCCAGCTTATCCGCGGTGGAGTTCAGGTCGTAGCGGGCCACCAGGCTGCGGGTGAGGAAATCGTCCAGCTCGAGGGCCCCGTTCAGCAGCTCGTCGACGGCGGCGCGACCGCCCTCCCGGGCCACGTCGTCGGGATCACCGCCCGCCGCCGGCACGGCCACCCGCACGGCCAGGTCGGCGTTGACCAGTCCGGCCAACGAGCGCAGGGCGGCGGACTGGCCGGCGCTGTCGCCGTCGAAGATCACGGTCACGCCGTGATCGCCGGCGAAGCGGCCCAGCAGTTTGGCCTGCTCACCGGTCAGCGCCGTACCCAGGGGGGCCACGGCGGTGGCCGCATCGACGGCGTGGAGGCTGATGACGTCCAGGTAGCCCTCGACCAACATAGCCGGCGCCTGGCGCATACCCTTGCGGGCCAGGTCCAGGCCGTAGAGGAGCTCGCCCTTGTGGTAAAGTGGGGTTTCCGGGGAGTTGAGGTACTTGGGGGCTCGCTCGTCACCGGAGAGGTCGCGGCCGCCGAAGCCCACGACCCGTCCGCGCACGTCGCGCACCGGAAAGACCACCCGGTCGCGCAGGCGGTCGTAGAGCCTGCCGCTGCGCTCGCTGCGGGCGCAGAGACCCGCCTTGAGCAACTGTTCCTCCCGCGCCCCGGACCTGCTCAGGGCCTTGGTCAGCTCGTCCCAGGCCGGCGGAGCCAGCCCCAGGCCGAAGCGCTTGATCTGGGTCGCCGGAACCCGGCGCCGTTCGAGGAACTCCCGCCCACGGCTGCCGGCCTCCGAATCGAGCAACCGGGTGTAGAAGGCCGCCGCGCGCTCCAACAGCTCCAGCAGACCCTCGCGTTCACCCCGCCGGGCGTCGGAGCCGGTCTCGGTGAGGGTGATGTTGTACTTGCGCGCCAGCAGCCGCACGGCCTCGACGAAGCCGAGGTTCTCCATCTCCATCACGAAGCTGAAGACGTCGCCGCCGACGCCGCAGCCGAAGCAGTGGTAGAACTGCCGCGCCGCGTTGACGTTGAAGGAGGGGGTCTTCTCCTCGTGGAAGGGGCAGAGTCCGACATGGTTCTGCCCCCGCCGCTTCAACTGGACGTACTCACCGACGACGGCGACGATGTCGGCCGCCCAGCGCACACGATCAATGCTGGCGTCGTCGATGGCCACGGCGCCTTGTGTTTGGAACGTGAGGCAAGTTAGTCGCTCATTTACCCTCTGTCAAGTAAGAATTTTAGATTGTAGCAAAAAGCCGGCTCTATTAACAGACCGGAAATCTGCTTTTCTCATTGACGGCTGCTATTCGAGGTAAAGCGAAGCGGTAAAGCGAACGCTGAAAACGACCCCCGGCGGTTGCACTGCCCAAACGAAGCCGTAGCGCCCCCGGAACCGGCACGGTTTTTGCATCTCGGCGCACGTGCGAGCGGCAGCGACGGTCCGCCTCCGCAAAAACCGTGCCGGTTCCGGGGGCTGATCCGCCGCGGTCCCGGGGGTAGCGGGAGGCGGTCGTTTTCAGCGTTCGCTTTACCACGGCGGTCAGTTTATCTTGCGTAGAATGGGTAGGGATCGCTTCGGCAATAGACCCATACGTATCGAGACCTTTCTTTGCGATCATATACCCCGTCTGGAGCGGATCATGCTGGTAATCTGCTGATAATGCGAGCGATGATCCTCACATGGCTGTCACAAAGCGCGTAGTCATAAAGTGACGGATAACATAGGCGGGAACTAAAAGGAGGGTCAGATAACAGCAGGTTTGCCTATACCCGGGCGACGGTTGGCGATCGATGTCTAAGTCATCTAATAACAACCAGTATGGGCATACGAAGCGCGTGTTTGATCAACAACGCAGTATCTCCGGTGGGTGGAGAAGACCGGTTAAACCGCGCATAGTTAGTCTGATTTGATCCGATCAGGTTATCTGTTCTCCTTACTTTTTAACAGGCTCCTAGCGGCGAGCGGTCAAGTAATGTTGGTATTAAGATCACCGAACGAGTGTGAACCTGCAAAGACCCGTGAGATAACTAGAGAAAGGCAGTTGGAAGGGATTCACGGTAAAAACGGCTCTAACTAGCGGGGGCTGTTCGCTCCATCGCCGGGCGCTGGTTATCTTATCGAGGAGCGTCAGGTAGCCTTATCATTCGAGATCAGCCATTCAGGACTGTTCAGCGGAAACCTCATCGGAAACCTCATCGGAAACCCGAAAGCGATCGGTAACGTTTTGTGTAGCTAGGGCGGGGCATGAGCGGTTTTTAACGTCGTGATACCGGTTCGGGCGGCCTGTCAACCGTTGCCCGAGCTTTCCCCCAGCGGTTCTCTTCGCGGTTAGGCTGCGGCATACACACTTCGTCGAATACTCTGGAGGTTTACGAGGCCGCGAGCGGTTAGGTCACGCGGTTACTCAGGTTTAGAAAACTGGTACGGGCGATGAGCCGGGCGGCCCGTGATCAAAGACCAGTAGTATAGCGCATGCTGGGCTCCCCTTGTTTTGCGGATCACATAATCAGGCGCTCCCCGGCGGGGAGCGCTGAGAGGTTGTGTCCGGTGTGGCGGGGGTATCAACTGGGGACCAGATTGAACAGCCGTTTGTAGCGGTAGAAGTCGGAGAGGATCATCCCCAGGCCTTCGATGATGGTATGCAGGGGTTTGGGGGCCAGGCGGACCTCGAGGTTGGTTTCTTCGTGGATGGCCTGGTCCAGGCCGTGGAGCAGGGCGCCGCCGCCGGTGAGGTTGACGCCGCTTTCGACGATGTCGGCGGCCAGTTCGGGCGGAGTGCGTTCGAGGGTGGAGCGGACGGCGCCGATGACCGATGAGACGGTTTCGCGCAGGGCCTGGAAGACCTCGTTGGATGACAGCTCGACGGTGTTGGGGATGCCGGTGATCATGTTACGGCCCTTGACGGCCATGGTTCGTTCATCGTCGAGGCGGACGGCGGTGCCGATGTTGATCTTGATCTGTTCGCAGATCTGCTCACCGACGAAGACGCTGTAGTGGTTGCGCAGGTAGCGGTCGATGGCGGCGTCCATATCGTCGCCACCGATCTTGCGCGATTCGCTGACCACGACGCCGCCGAGGCTCATCACGGCGACCTCGGTGGTGCCGCCGCCGACGTCGACGACGATGGAGCCCGCCGAGGCCTCGATGGGCAGTTGCATACCCACAGCGGCGGCGATGGGTTCCTCGATGAGGTAGATTTCGCGGACGCCGGCGTTTTTGAGGGAATCGCGCACGGCGCGTTTTTCGACCTCGGTGATGCCCGACGGGACGCAGGCCAGGGCCCGGGGTTTGACGACGGAGGAGCCCTGCAGGCAGATGCGCAAAAAGCCCTTGAGCATCAGTTCGGCCGTTTGGTAGTCGGCGATCACGCCGTCCTTGAGCGGGCGGATGGCCCGGATGTTGGGCGGTGTACGGCCGAGCATCCGTTTGGCGGCGGTGCCCAGGGCTTCGATCTGCTTGTACTCGTTGACGGCGATGACCGAGGGCTCCTCGACGACGACCCCGGCGTCTTCGAGGTAGACCATGGTGTTGGTCGTGCCCAGGTCGAGGGCCACGTAGCGGGGCAGGATTTTGCGAAAGATCAAGGCGGTCTGCCCTGGTTGTCGGGGTGGGTCAGCGGTTAGTTAAGCGTTGATACGACGCGGTCTTCGGCCGCCGTAGCGGGGCGATGGCCTATTCCTCGAGCAGCTTGCGGCATTCCTCGGCCGCCGTTTCCAGCAGGTAGATGGTCTCGCGCAGATTGATGTTGCGGCGCTTGAGGCGCAGTTCGGTGCCGATGACCTCGAGGGTGATCGAGTGTTCGACGCCTTCGCCACTCTTGACCTCAACGGCGGCGGCCGCCGGCCGGGCGGTGGGGGCGGGCCGGGGTTCGGGAACCCTTTCTTCGGCGGGTTCGATAAACGGGGTTTCCTCTTCCGGCGAGGAGTCGAAGGCGGGAACGTCGGCGGCTGCGGGAGCCGTTTGGGGTTCGGGCTCGGCGTCGAAGCTGGGTACCTCGCTGGGTTTGACCGGTTCCTCGGGCAGCGCCGGTTCGGCGTCGAAGCTGGGCACGCTTTCCGTGGCGGCTGCAGGTGCCGCCTCGGGTTCGGGCTCGGCGTCGAAGCTGGGCACCTCGGCGGCGGGCTCGGCGGTTTCGTCGGGCGGCTCGGCGGCCGGGGCGGAGTCGAAGGCCGGAACGCTGAACTCCTCGGTTTCCTCTGAGGGTGGAGCGGCGGGTTCGGCGACCGGTTCTGCGGGCTCGCCGGGCACCTCGGCGGCGGGGGCGGAATCGAAGGCCGGGACGACGAACTCGTCCTCCCCCTCATCTCCCTCGGTGACGGCCGGTGCGGGTTCGGGTTCCGACGGTGCGGGTTCGGGTTCCGACGGTGCGGGTTCGGGTTCCGGCGGTGCGGGAGCGGGCTGTGGGACCGGCTCGGCGGCCGGGGCGGAGTCGAAGTCCGGGACGACGAACTCGTCGGTTTCGTCCGTGCTTTCCGCGGGCGGGGCGCTGGGTTCGGCGGCCGCGGGCTCTGGCGGGGCGGGGAGCGGGGGCTCATCGTCGACGGTCCGGGTGGCGTCGCCGAGGATCTCGTCCCAGATGCCCGAGGTGGGTTCATCGGGGGCGGGACCGGTGGACTCCTCGAGACTCGCCTCGGGGGTGGCGGGCCGGGGCTCGCCGGGAGGCGGCGCGGGTACCGGACGGGCTTCGCTCGCCGGCGGGGGCGTCGGGGTTGCGGCCGGTCGGCTCGACGGGGGCGGGGGTGGTGGCGGAGCGCCCGCACCGGAGCGGCTCGGCGGCGGGGGCGGCTTGGCGGCGCCCGCGGGCTTCGGCGGTGGGGGCGCGGCGTCCTTGTCGGTCGGGGTCTTCTCGGGGGCGTCCGGCGCCAGCTTGTTGAAATCCCCAAACTTGAGGCTGTCCTTGAGCTTGGCCGAACGCTCGGCGTTGCGCCGTCGGATCTCCTCGATGTAGTTCTGGTCAACCATATCCTGTCCTTGTTCGAATAGCTCTTGTTATCGGGCGCCGGATCCGCTAGATGAAGACGAAGCCGCGAACGATCTTTTCCAGATCGCTTTTATAGATGTGGTATTCCTCGTAGGAGACCTCGCCGATCAGGGAGTAGACGAAGTCGTTTTTCACGTAGAAGGCCACCAAGCGCATGTCGGCCTGGGTTTCCCGGCTGTGGGTGACCTTGAGCAGGTAGTAGCTGCCCTTGAGGTCGCCGGAGTCCAGGGTCTCGATGGGCTGCCAGGTGTCGACATTGTAGGGATGATCGGGGTTGAGGGCGTAGGCGATTATCCGCTCGAAGGACTGTCGAGCGACCGTTTCGGCGACCCGGTTCTGGCCCTCGGGCAGCTTGAGCTTGCCGACACGGACGTTGACGACGTCACGGTCGGCGTCGAAGAGGGTCAATCGGGCGATCTCGCCGGCGTTGAGCCACATCTCGTCGGTGAAATCGTCGATGCGGTTGTAGCTCAGTTGGCCGCCGTGGATGAAATCCCAGTTGGTGTTGGGACGCAGGAGCTGGAAGCCCTCGGCGTAGTAGTTGATCAGGTTTTCGTCGATGTCCAGCTCGGCGGTGTCGACGGAGACCGGCGTCGTCGGGTTGTCCTCGGCCGGGGCGGCCTCTTCGTCGCCGTCACGGTCGAGGAAGAACACCAGCCAGACGACGACGGCCATCGCCGCGCCGAGGAGGATGATATGGGTGATCGAGCCGTATTTGGAGCCGCTGGAACGACGGCGGAAACGCACCCGGGGTTCGCCGGGTTTGCGGTCCTCGACGATTTCAGCGTCGGACTGATCACGATCGCGGGGTGGCGTCATCGGTCGTTTGGTCCCTGTTCGGTTGGTTACTCGAGGTGTCAACGAGCCGGCGAGAAGGTTGGCCGTGCCCATTGGGGATGCACCACCCCCTGGGTGGGCGTCCTGGTTGAGCCCTCCCGGCGGCAGCGCTGTGGAGCTTCTCGCGCTGCGGGTCGGCTCGTTGGTTGGTCTGCCGATGCTCGTCGGCCCGACGCGACAACAAGGCGCTTGTTTCGGTCAGCTTCGTCGAGCAATGGTATTTATTATCATGGTTAACTTACCTGCATTCCCCTTAATTGTCAAGGGTTTTTGACAATATCAACTACTCGGAAAGCCCGCTCACGGGCCCGGATAACAACAGCAACAGCTCGAGCCCCCGCCGTTGTTGCCAACAACCGGCCGGGCCGCTGATCGATTATCGTCCATTATGTCAAGGCGTTGCGCAATTGGCGTCCCCCCGAACACAGGGCGTCGACGGCGCGGTATCCGCCGCGCCGAACCGTCGCCGGCGGGCTCGAAGGGCCCCGGTCGGCACGTCTTGACGCCGTCGCCGGACCCGGCTAGAATACCACCGAACGAACGACGCCCACCATCTCGACGGCCGATCACTACCACTCCGGGGGTTCCGTGTCGAAAACACTCGCCATCCCGTTGATCATCGCCTTATCGGGCACCGCCTGCTTTCTGGACTCCTCCGGCGGCAATACCGCTTCCTCCGCGCAAAGCGAAAAGGAAGACGGCGGTGTCAGCACCGTCGCCGACAGCGCAACCTCGGAGCTGGCCCGCCTGCTCGAGGCCGGCAACGAGGCCCTGGCCGCCGGCGACCTGCGCGCCGCCACCGATTACTACGAGGACGCCGAGGAACTGGCCCCCGAAGACCCCTTCGTCAAGAACAACCTCGGCCTGGTCTCGATGGAGA
This sequence comes from Candidatus Coatesbacteria bacterium, assembly GCA_014728225.1. Lineage (NCBI taxonomy): Bacteria > Candidatus Coatesiibacteriota > Candidatus Coatesiibacteriota bacterium. The sequence continues at coordinate 24,287 of WJLX01000124.1, forward strand.
AGGGCTACTACTCCCTGGCCGCCAGCCACTTCCGCGAAGCCCTCGACCTGCTGCCCTACTACTACAAGGCCCATAACAATCTGGGCAACTGCTATTACCACATGGAGTACTACGATCTGGCCCGCGACGCCTACGAAGAAGCGCTGCGGATCAAGCCCGACTACGCTTTGGCCCACTGGAACTACGCCATGTTGCTGGAGAAGACCGGCGAGGAGCTCGACGCCATCCGTCACTGGCAGCGCTATATCAGTCTGGCCGAAGGCGAGGGCGACGCCGCCTTCGCCCGGGACCGTATCGCCGCCCTGCGCGACAGCGCCGAAAACGGCGGCGATGTGGGCGCCAGCGCCGAAGAGCTCGAAGCCGGTTACGACATCGACTAACCCCGCGCGGGGTTCCAAACCGGCGCCGCGCGGCGCGATCGACGTTGTTACTCCGCAGCACGGGTTTCGCTTACCGGCAACGGGCTTCTATGCCGAAGACAAGTTCGACGAAAGACCAGCGACCCCCCATGCCGATACGCCGCCCAGCTTTGCCCCCCGTCATCCTCCTAGTCTGTCTGGCGGGCTGCCGGACCGCGGAGAACAGCGTCGAGGTCGTCGCCCTGCCGCCGCGGGCGCCCCTGGGCGACCGTCCGGCAGCGCTGGACATCGCGGCCGGCGAAGCCGTCGAAGTCCGCGGTCCCTGCAGCGATACGGGAGCCCTGAGCTATCTCGAGGTTTTTCTACCCGCCGACGACGGTGTCTACCGCAACGTCTACTATCTCACCGAGCGCCGACCGGACCTCGACGGCGAGCTGCTGTGCTTGCACGGCGCCGTCGTCGTCGAGACCGACGTCTACGGCTACGCCCTGAAGCTGGACGGCGGAACCGTCGAGGTCCTGGACATCCAACCGCCGCGTCCCCTTCTGCCGCCGGCGGCCCTGAGCGACCTGGCCGGCGTGGACCTGGACCCCCTCTCCAAGCATCCCGAACACAACGGTGATTACCGGCCGACTGCGGCCGAGCTGGCCGAGCTGGCCTGGGAGGCCGTCGATTACGAACCGGCGACGGGACGGTGGTTGTTACGTTCCCAACGGCTGCCCCTGCCGCCCTTCGCCGATCCGCAACTCGAGCGCTGGCTGACGGTCTTCGCCCTGGTGGACGCCGATGGAGCGCCGCTCCAGCTCTGGGTCGGCGTCCGCGGCAGCTTCGCCGAATGAACCCGCCGCCGACAGCCCCCTCCGCCGAACGCAACGCCCGGGAGAAACCGCCCCTGCTGCGCCGCCTGGGCGGCCTCGTCGGCGGTTTTTGGCATAAGCTGAAGGGCCGCGAAGCCCGTCGTCTGCTCAGGGACGTCATCCTGGCCCTGGTCGCCGCCTTCACCCTGTTCTCGCTCTACAACCTGCGGGTCCAGTTCCCGCGGAGCCGTTTCGCCGTCTATCCCCGGCTGGGCGGGTATTTCGCCTACCGGGGCTGTCTGTGCGCCCATTCGGACTATGGCGAGGGGCGGTCCTCCTACAGCCGGATCGCCCGCTACGCCGATGAGGCCGGGCTGGATTTCGTCGTCGTCACCGACGAGAACACCATGGAAGCCCGCATGGACGGCAAGGTCGGCAGCTACGGTGATTTCTTCGTCTTCTGCGGTGCCGAGCTGAGCCGTCCCGAGGGGCGGATGTGGTTCCTTGGGCCCCGGGACATGCCGACGAACAACGATCTCAACGGCGCCACCTCGACGCTGTTGGCCCGCCTGGACGAGCACCTGACCGTGATCGCCATGCCCCAGGACCCCCGGGAGCCCTGGACCGATCTTTCCCTGGCCGGCTTCGACGCCCTCGAAGTGGTCAACCTGACGAGCCTCTGGCGCACCGCCGACCCCTGGAACTGGATCCAGGCGGCCAGCGCCAACCTGTTCGACGGTCCGGGCTCCCTGGCCCGGCTGGGCATCGACCGCGCCCCCTTCCTGCTCTGGGACCGGCTGACCGCCGAGCGCCCCGTCGTCGGCCTGAGCTCCGTCGACGTCCGCGGCCGGACCAAGGTGATCGGCGACTGGTACATCAAGACGCCGAGCTACGAGGACGCCTTCCGCACCCTGCAGACCTACGTGCTGCTACCCCAGCGCTTGCCCCGCAACCCCAACAAGGCTTTCGACGAGCTGACCGCCGCCCTCGAAGCCGGACACTGCTTCGGCTGCCTGGCGCCGATCGGCGACGGCGCCGGCTTCCGCTTCACCGCCTCCCAGGGCGAAGCCTTCGCCATCATGGGCGACGAGCTGACCATCGATCCCCTGCGCGGCGAGCCGGTAAACCTGGAAGCCTACTGCCCACCCCGGGACGGCGTCTATCTGCTGCTCTACCGCGACGGTGAGATTATCCGCCGCGTCGAGGACCGCCGCTTAAGCCATCTGACCAGCCAGCCCGGCGTCTACCGCATCGAGGCCTGGGTGACCTCGCCCAGCCTGCCCTTCGGACACGTCCAGCGCCTCTGGCTCTACTCCAATCCGATCTATCTGCGCTGAGCCGCCCGCCCCCTGAAAACGACCACAGCAGCTATCAACGTGGCCGCGACCGGAACTGGCACGGTTTTTGCGGAGGCGGCCCGTTGTCATCGGTTCAACGGTCGCCGAGGTGCAAAAACCGTGCCAGTTCCGGTCGCATCAAGTCGAAGAGCGCGGTTCTCGGCTGGTCGTTTTCAGGGGGCGGGCGGTGGTGGGGACCGTAGAGGTCTTGACTCGCCACACGCTGGTTGAAGGTCTGAAATCAGTCGCTGGTGTGATATCGACCGGCCAACCCAATTCGACCATTCCAGGCCGCTGGCGGTTAGCGACCCAGAACTGTTGTCTTTCAAAATCCCGGTCGTCAGTGGAACGATCATGACCCGACGCTTCGGTATCTACCTCCATGTGCCCCTCTGCCGGCGGCGCTGTCGCTACTGCGACTTCTGCAGCCGTACCGTCGACGATCAAGCGCTGATCGACCGGGTGGCCGAGGCGCTGTCGATCCAGGTATCACGGGCCGAACCGTTGTTCGGCAACACCTTGTACATCGGCGGCGGCACCCCCAACCTGCTGTCCGCCGCGGCGCTGATGGACCTGATCGCCCGCACGCGGGAGCGCTTCGACCTGCCGACGGGGGCCGAGGTGAGCTGCGAGGCCAACCCGGCGGCCAACCGCGATCCCGGCTATCTGGCGGCGCTGGTACGCTCCGGCCTGACCCGGCTCTCCGTCGGCTTCCAGTCCTTCGACGACGCCGAGCTGCGCCTCCTCGGCCGCCTGCACGACGCCGGGGCAACGGACATCTTCGGCAACGCCCGCCGGGCCGGCGTCGAGTCCCTGTCCGTCGACCTGCTCTACGGCCTGCCCGGACAGCGGCCGGCGACCTTTCGGCGCTCCCTGGAGCGAGCCCTCGCCCTGGACGTCGACCACCTGTCCCTCTACGCCCTCAAGCTGGAGCCCGGAACGGACCTGGCCGCCGCCGTAGAGCGCGGTGAGCTCCCGGCGCCGGATCCCGACGCCGCCGCCGACTGCTATGAAACGGCCCTCGAAGTCCTCGACGACGCCGGCTACCGGCAGTACGAGATCTCCAACTTCGCCCGGCCGGGTCGGCGCTGCCGTCACAACGAACACTACTGGCGCGCCGGGCCCTTCATCGGCCTGGGGCCTTCGGCCATCGGCGACGACGGTGAACGGCGGCGGCGGGTGACCGACGACGTCGCGGCCTGGCTGGCGGCTGTCGAGACCGGCGCCGAACCGGCGGTCGAACTCGAGACACCGAGGGAAAGTGAGCGCCGGATCGAATTCGCCATGCTGGCCCTGCGCACCCGGGAGGGCCTGTCGCGAGCGACCTTCCGACGCCGCTTCGGCCTCGAGGTCGAGGCGGCCTTTCCCGGGTTGACGCCCCACCTGGAGGCCGGAGCCCTCGAGGAGGTCGGGGACTCCCTGCGCCTGGCGCGGGCGAGCCAGCTCGTCGCCGACCGCATCCTGGCCGACTTGTTCAACTGAGGGCGACCGCGGGAGCGGGGCGCCGCCGGACCAGGAACCTGACCATGAGCCGGACCAGGCCGGTACCAAGCCCGGATGCAAGCGGCTGAAGACAAGCCTAATCCATTGACAGTGTAACCTTTTGGCGATATACTCCCTACATGGATACACAGGCCCCGTCGGGGCCGCCGACAGCCCTACAGCGGTAGAGGCCTCAACGGACGCGGGAGGGCCTGAAACCCGCATCTCTGCAGCGGTCGTGCGCGGATCATGCGGGGGGCAGACGGGTTAGTGGCCTCAGCGGACGCGGGAGGGCCTGAACCCCGCATCTCTGCAGCGGTCGTGCGCGAATCATGCGCGGATCATGCAGGGGTCAGACGGGTTAGAAACCTCACCGGACGCGGGAGGGCCTGAAACCCGCATCTCTGCAGCGGTCGTGCGCGGATCATGCGGGGGTCAGACGGGTTAGTGGCCTCAGCGGACGCGGGGAGGAAATTTGACTAGTTCGAGGATGCCGGTCTACGATGCTCGAGGTAATCGGGAACCGTCCGCCCGCCGGCGGGCGCGGACCACGGGGTGAGCGATGCCGAAGCACATCAAGATCTCGCAGGAAGAGCTGGAGCTGATCCGCAAGGGCGCCCTGGCTGAAGTCGACCGCCTGATGGTCAAGCTCAAGGACACCATCAACAGCTATTTCCTGCGCTTCCGCGCCGAAGATGTCCATACCTGGAGCTGCTACCGGGGCAATCCCGGCCACACCGGAACCATCGGCCCCACCGCCGAGGCGCTCAAAGGCGAACCGGCCTTCACCTACGAGGTCGGTGACGGCATCGTCACCGCCCCCACCCTGACCCCGGATCACATCCTGACCGCTGCCGGCGGCGGCAACGAGCTGCACTGCATCGACCTGCAGAGCGGCGAGCGTTCCTGGGCCCTGAAGCTCGAGCACGAGATCACCACCCCGGCGGCCATCGGCTGGGACGGCTACGTCTACATCGCCGCCGCCGACCGCCAGGTCTATTCCATCGGCATCGAAAGCGGCCTGATCCGCTGGAGCTTCAGCGTCGACGACCGCATCCTGCAGACCCCCTGCCTCCACGAGGAATCCCTCTTCCTGACCACCCAGGAGGGTTACCTGGTGGCCGTCGACACCACCCGGGGCATGCTGAAGTGGATCAGCCCCTGGGAGTCGGCCTTCAGCGAGCCCACCATCGGCCGCGGCGTCCTCTACCTCAGTACCTACGACGGTTGTCTGATGAGCGTCTACATCGGCTCCGGCGATATCCGTTGGAAGACCGAATCCTACGGCAACGCCGGCAGCTCCGCCGCCTTCTACGACAACAAGCTCTACTTCTCCATCCCCGAAACGGCCGGGGAGCTCGAGGACAAGCTGGGCTCCAACCGGCCCTACCTCCTCGTGATCGACGCCCACACCGGCGAGCTGCTCTGGAAGCACGAGACCATCGCCTCGCTGATCTCCACCCCGGCGGTCTTCAACGGCCGCGTCTACACCGTGGCCCAGAACTACCTCGAGGCCCTCTCCGCCGTTGACGGACAGAAGGTCTGGCGGGCGGCCACCAAGACACCGATCCGCACCAGCCCCGTGGTGACCGATGACCTCGTCTATGTGGTGACCAAGGGCGACCTGCTCCACGCCTTCGATATCTTCCAGGGTGAGGAGACCTGGAGCCACCAGCTTCCCGCGGCCTGCGTCGGCTCGCCGGCCTACAGCTCCGGCCGCCTCGTCCTGACCGCCGAGGACGGCAAGCTCTACGCCTTCAAGTAGGAAGCCGACAACCGAGACGGGGCAACGCTCCCACTGCGGGATGGTGGCGCCGAGTCTGGTCAGCTTCGCTGTGACCGGGCTTCCCTTCAGCCGATGAACCGCTCTGCTAGCCGGTCGGCTAACCGTTCAGGGAGCCCCGCCCCGCGGTGGGGCTTTGAAACTCCCCCGCCGCCGGGGCGTATATATACGCGAGAACCCCGACCCGACGCCGGAGCGCGTCTTTAAGGTCCGACACCTCGAGCGCTACGTCATCACTATGCCATCACACTTCCGCACGTTCACGGTTACAGCGATCACCGCCCTGCTCGCGCTGGGCGCCTGCGCTCCCGACGGCCAGGCCGGCGATCCGACCATCAACGAGCTAGCCGAACGGGTCTCGGCCGCTCCCGCCGACGCCGAGCTGCGCCTCGAGTTCGGCACGGCCTTCATGCTCCAGGACCCCCCGGACTACCAGCAGGCGGCCGATCAGTTCGCCGAGGCCGCCCGCCTGCGGCCCGACTGGGCCGAAGCCCACTACAACCACGGCGTCGCCCTGGCCGAGCTGGACCGCTACGCCGAGGCCGAAAAGGCCTTCAAGAGCGCCATCGCCCTGGCGCCGGAGTTCGCACCGGCCTGGAGCAACCTGGGCCTGATCCACCATCTCCATCACCGTTTCGCCGAGGCCCGCAACTGCTACCTGCGCGCTCTCAAGCTCGAGCCCGGGTACTACGAGGCCGCCTTCAACCTCGGCTGCACCTACGAAGAGCTGCGCAAGATGCCCGAGGCCCTCGACGCCTACGCCACGGCGATCGAGTTGGAGCCGGACAAGCTGCCCGCCTACGTCAACTCCGCCCGCCTGTACTTCATCGCCGGGCGCTATGAGACCGCCCTGGAACGGCTGACGCGGGCCGACGAACTCAAGCCCGGCGATCCGGCGATCCTCTACAACATCTACCGCTGCCACAAGGCTCTCGGCGCCGACGAGCTGGCCGACGAATACTACCGGACCGCCGTCAACCTCGACCCCCGCTACGCCGAGCTGCCGATCGAGACCAGCGGCTTCATCCCCCTGGGGACGACCGCAGAGGCCGAGGAGCCCGAAGCGACGGAGTGACCGACCTTTAAGCGGCACCGCGCCGCACCTATCAATCGCGAAACCCAACGAGAACCGTCTTCAGCCCCGCCCGTCCCCTCGGCCCTCCGGCCGTTACGCTGTGGAGGACAATCATGAGAATAAAACCCTTAGCCGCCGTGGGCACCCTGGTCGCCGTCCTCGGGCTGGGTTACCTGCTCGGGGTGGCCTGCGAGCCCGATCCGATGAGCATCGGCGTCGAGGGCGCCGCTTCGGTGAAGGTCTATGAGATACCCGCCGGGAACTTCGAGGGCAGCGAATACGAGGAGTTCGACGAGCTGAGCCTCGATCCCGCCGACGACGACACCACGCCGATGCTGTTGATCTACGGCGACCACGGCTCCGAGCGCACCCTGTGGTATCCCCTCGAGCCCGAGTACTGGCACGCCAAGGACGGTCTGCTGCACATCGACGACGACGGCCAGGGCACCGAGTGGTATCGCATCGTCCTGCTCTACCAACTCGACTAGGAGGAGCCATGCGCAAGACCCTGATCGCGGTTCTGATCCTGGTCGGGTTGTCCGCCGTCGCCCTGACTTCCTGCGGCGACCCCGAATCGATCGTCGAGCCCTACGCCTGGGAGACATCCTACACCTTCAGCGCCGCCGAGGTCGACGCCGCCGGCGGTTGGCTGGAGATCGTCGAGCTGGGCAACGACGAAGCGCTCGACACCACCCCCGCCGTCTACGTCTGGGGTAACGGACCCGCCGACGTCGACGAGGACGGCGACGGGCCGGGTGATCCCGTCACCCACTGGAGCCGGCTCGAGGCCGGTTTCTACCACCTGGACCTGGTCAACGGCCGCCTGTTCATCGACACCGACGAGGGCAGCCGGGACTTCCACGTCGTCATCGCCAAGGTCCGCGACACCCTCGACGACTGATCATCCCTCTTCCGGGAGACGAGCTTGGCCGGTAAACCCTCGCGACGGCTGGACGCCGTCGAACCCTACATCTTCGCCGAAATCGCCGCCCGGCGGACCGCTGCGGCCGCCCGGGGCCTGGAGATCATCGACCTGGGCCGCGGCGGACCCGACTACCCCCCGCACCTCGAGGCGATGGAGGAGCTGGCCGTCGAGGCCGCCGATCCGGCTAACTACGGCTACACCTCCTACGCCGGCTCGCCGGACTTCCAGCGCGCCGTCGCCGACTGGTACGAGCGGCACTTCGCCGTCCGGCCCGCCGGAACCGTCCCGCTTTCGGGCTCCAAGGGCGGCCTCTCCCGCGTGTTCATGGCCCTCTGCGATCCCGGCGACACCGTCATCCTGCCCGAGCCCGCCTTCCCCTCCTACCGCAGCGCCGCCGTGCTGGCCGGCCTGGAGATCCATCCCCTGGTCCTGCGGCCGCAGAACGGCTGGCGGCCGCTGCTGACGGAGATCCCCGACGACGTCGCCGAGCGGGCCCGGCTGCTCTACCTCAACTATCCCACCAACCCCACCGGCGCCACCGTCGAGCGCGGCGACCTGGAGGGCGTCGTCGCCTGGGCCGCCGAACACGACGTCCTCATCGTTTACGACAACGCCTACAACCTGCTGGTCTTCGACGGTCCGCCGCTGTCCATCCTCAGCCTGCCCGGCGCCGCCGAGGTCGCCCTCGAGTTTCACACCCTGAGCAAGGCCTACGGCATGGCCGGGCTGCGGGCGGCCTACGCCTGCGGGCAGTCCACGGCCCTGGACGCCCTGCGCAAGATCGAGCTCTACCACCAGGCCGGGCTGTTCGGTCCCGCCCTGGACGCCTGCAGCGTGGCCCTCGACCAGGGCGACGACTACGTCGCCGGCAACGTCGAAATCCTGCGCCGCCGCCGCGAATTGGTCAGCGGCCGGCTCGACGCCATGGGCTGGGAACACACCTCGCCCGGCGGCGCGGCCTACTTCTTCCTCCGTCTGGACGGCGACGGCGACGACAGCGCTTTCTGCCGCGAGCTCCTCGACACCCGGGGCGTCGTGCTGACCCCGGGCTCGGCCTTCGGCGCCGCCGGCGCCGGTTGGGTCCGCCTGGCCCTGACCCGGCCCGCCGCCGAACTCGAAACGGCCCTGGAGCGCATCGCCCGCTTTCGCGACGAGCACGGCGCATGAACCGCCGGGCCCTTGTCTCCCTGGGCTCCAACCTCGGCGACCGCCGCGCCAACCTCCGCCGGGCCCTGGCCCTGCTGGAGCGCGAGCCGACGCTCCGCCTGATTGCCGTCAGCGCCCTGCTGCGGACCGCGCCCCACGGTAAATGCGCCGCCGGGGGTTGGTTCCTCAACGCCGCGGCGCTGTTGGAAACCGAACTGGGCATCGGCGAGCTGGGACACCTGCTGGCCCGCCTCGAGAACCGCCTCGGCCGCCGGGCCGACCGCCGCCGCCGCGACCACGCCCGCCGCCTGGATCTGGACCTGCTATTGCTGGGTCGACTCTGCGACACCGAAAACGGCTATCGCGTCCCCCACCCGCGCCTGACCGAGCGGCCCTTCATCCTGGCCCCCGCCGCCGAGATCGCCCCCAAGATCCTCGTCCCCACGACGGGACGCACGATCGCCCGGCACCTGCGGGACTTCAACCACTAGTCAGCCCCCGCCTCCCACCCCCGCCGACCATGAGCAGTCTCCATCAAACCAAACGCCTCACCACCCGCGGGTTGCGCAAGCTCAAGGGCAAACGGCCCATCTGCTGCCTGACCGCCTACGATCACCCCAGCGCCCTGGTCTGCGCCCGGGCCGGCGTCGAGCTGATCCTCGTCGGCGACAGCCTGGGCAACGTCGTCCAGGGCCGCGACGACACCCTCGGCGTGACCCTCGAGCAGCTCCTCTACCACACCACCCTGGTCGATCGCGCCCTGCAGCAACTTGCCCACGGCGGCTCGCTGGAGCGCCTGCCCCTGCTGGTGGCCGACCTGCCCTTTCTGACCTTCCACACCACCCCCGCCGCGGCCGTCGCCAACGCCGGTCGCTGTCTGGCCGAGGGCGGCGCCCAGGCCGTCAAGCTCGAATGGCGTCCCGGCATCGACAGCTACACCCGTACCCTGACCGAGGCCGGTATCCCGGTGATGGGCCACCTCGGCCTGACCCCCCAGGCCGTTCACCAGCTCGGCGGCTACCGGGTCCAGGGACGCGGCGAAACCGACGCCGAGCTGCTGCTCAGCGAAATCCGCAAGCTCGAGGCCGCCGGAGCCTTCGCCGTGGTTCTCGAACTCGTCCCCCGCGAGCTGGCCGCCCGCCTGACCGCCGCCGTCGACATCCCCACCATCGGCATCGGCGCCGGACCGAGCTGCGACGGACAGATCCTCGTCTTCCACGACCTCCTCGGCCTCGGCAACGCCGCACCCAGGCACGTCAAGCGCTACCTCGAGGGGGCGGAGCTGTTCGAACAAGCCGTCGGCGCCTACATCGCCGACGTTCGGGAGGGAAAATTCCCCGGCGCTGAACAGAGCTTCGAGTAGCCCGCCCCGGCCGACTCCATGGCAAACGAGGGTCCGGCGCGGTTGTTGCCCGCGTCCACCAGGTCGGGCGACCTGGTGGACGCGGAGCGCAAGAACCGTGACGGACCCGGTCGCCGTCGGCTATACTGGGAGCGTTGCCCACCGTCGACAACCGGACGCCGCCGTCGTCAGCCCCTGCGCAGAGCCGGTGGAGAGGCAGCCCTCGCTTGTTCCGTTCCGGGACAGGCTGGAACGAGCGCCGTCCGGCGCAACGAACCGCCTCGGAGGAAAGCGATGAGAGTCCACCCCACGGCGTTATGTCTGTTGCTCGCCCCGCTGATGCTCACCGGCACCGCCGCCGCCCGCGATGTCGTCGCCACGCGCACCCAGGCCCCGCCGCAGATCGACGGCCGCCTGACCGACATCGTCTGGGAGGCCGCCCAGCCGACGAGCAACTTCATCTACCGCAGCATCGGCCTGCCCTGGCCCGCCGGTCAGCAGAGCGTCGTCTGGATCCTCTACGACGACGAGGCCCTCTACTTCGCCGTGGCCTGTTACGAACAGACGATGGACGGCGTGGTCGCGGACATGGTGCGCCACGATGATCCCCTATGGCTCGACGATTCCTTCTCGATCCTCTTCGACACTTTCGACGACGGCCGCTCCGGCTACTGGTTCATCGTCAACCCCCAGGGCACGCGCTACGACGCCGTCTACAGCCAGGACGGCACTTACATCGACGACGAGTGGGACGCCAACTGGGAGGCCGCCGCCGTCGTCGAACAGGACCGCTGGGTGGCCGAGATCCGCATCCCCTGGCGCTCCATCCACTACGTCGACCCCGCCGAGGGGCTGGGGATCGAGTTCTGGCGCAACGAGCTGCCCAACGACGAGAGCACGGTCTGGGCCAACTACGACGGCACCCTGTTCCAGTCCTCCCGTTTCGGCCGTCTGACGGGTATCGAGGACCTCGACACCCCGGTGAGCGTCAGCATCACCCCCTACGCCACCGCCGAGCGGGTCTGGAACGATGTCGAGGACGCCATCGACTACGACGATCCCTCTCTGGTCGAGACCGGCATCGACGACAACTTCCGCGCCGGCGTCGACGTCGACTTCCGCCCCTTCGGTGCGATGAGCGTCGCCGCCACCTACAACCCCGACTACGCCCACATCGAGAGCGATCTCAACGAGATCAATCTCTCCCGCGACGAGCTGTACCTCAACGAAAAACGACCCTTCTTCCGCGAAGGTAAAGCCCTCTTCGAGTTGCCCCTGCAGTTGTTCTATTCCCGCCGCATCGCCGAGATCGACTACGCCGGCAAGGTTTACGGCAAGGTCGGCGGTCTGCGCTACTACGTCACCGACGTCGAGGGCCGGGTCTTCGACAAGGCCGACTACACCACCTACCGCGGCGACTACTGGACCGACTCCCTGCGGGCCAACGTCGCCGCCCTGCGCCTGACCCACGACGTCTTCGACGCCTCGTCCATCGGTGTCACCGCCGTCAATAAATACCAGAAGGAAAAGTTCGAGGCCATCGAGGGCCCCTTCGGGCTCGAGGGTTTCGAACGCGTCGACTGCGGCCTCAACGACACCATCGTCGGTCTGGACTTCAACATGGCCACGGAATACGACCTGCTGGCCACCGGCCAGGTGGCCTACCAGTGGAACGAGAAGAATGACACCCAGGACCTGGCCTGGTACCTCGACGCCGAGTGGGAGGATCCCAACTGGACCCTGGGCTTATCCGCCCAGCAGATCCGTCCCGACTTCGACGCCGAGATGGGCTATCTGCCCTACTCCGATCTGGACACCCTGGGTGGCGAGGTCTATGGCGAATACCTCTGGGGCATCTGGAACGACTTCTTCGACACCACCTACGTCGGCGGCTACTACTACCACTATCAGGAGAACGACGGCGGCCCGCTGGCCTACCAGGGCTGGGGCGGCTACGCCGGCGCCGATTTCGCCCCCGGCGTCACCCTCTACGGCTCCTACTGGCAGGCCTACGAAACCGAGGAGTACTTCGAGGACGAGCGCTGGAGCTTCGAGAACCTGTTCTACTCCGGCACCCTGGCCTACGGTCTGGACCGCTGGAGCAACGCCAGCCTGAGTTACACCGGCGGCGATTTCTACGGCTACGACCTGCACTACTGGGAGCTGTCCGCCGCCCTGGCCCCCTTCAGCGGACTGACCCTCGAGGGCAACGTCGAGTACGAACGGCTGATGGGTCCCGACCTCTACTACTCGATGGCCGGCGATCACTGGTTCGTCTCCGCCGGGGTGACGGCCAAGTTCACCAACGAGCTCTGGCTGCGCCTGTTCGGCCAGCGCAACACCCTGCGCGGCACCGAAGAGGCCAACGCCCTGCTGGCCTGGAACTACCTCCCCGGCAGCTATCTCTACCTGGCCTACAATCTCCTCCACCCGACCACGGGCTGGGAGACCGAGCACATCCTGTTCCTCAAGGCCTCCTTCACCCTGGATCTCTGACGAGCCGACTTGCCTCCCCGAACTCCAGCGCGGGAAAGCGAACCAACCACCGGCGATTGTCTGGCTGCCGACGAGACAACCTGAACCACGACATCGGAGCCCGCGTGCGCCAGAAGCCGGTTCAGCGATGACACGGCGTACTATCCGGCCGCGGTGGTAGTATCCAGCTCAGTGAATTCACAGGCCTTGTCGAGCCGTGTTCTGACCGCGTAACCCGAACAGGTTCGGCGGGGGAAGAGCTGGAGTAGCTGACGCTTGAACGCCCGTCCAGCGTCACGGGGTCGACGGTGCCCCGTTAATCCAGACTTCAGCGTCCGCTGCACATCCCGGAGGACCCCGGGGCGACTGAGTACCGCGCCCCCTTGCTGATAGCGCCCGGCCCACCGCCAGGTGTGATCCTACGGCTCAAGAGCTCAGATGAAACCCTCCCCCCCAGCACCCGAACCCACGAAGGACCGGCGGCCCGGCGGACCCGGCTTCGGGCGCCTCCTCGGCTGGATGATCCTGCGGCCGGCCCGCGCCGTCGAGGCCCTGCTCGACGACGAGACCGCCCTCGGCAAGGGCCTGGCCGTCCAGGGTCTGCTGATCGCCGGCTACACCTACGTCGTCGCCGCCCTGCTCTTCGGTGGCGCCGGGGCGCTCAACCCCTCGGTCCTGCAGCTCGGACCCTTCCAACAGTACCGTCTGCAGATCTTCTACCAGGGGCCGCTGTTCCTCTACGCCACCCTGGCGGCGGCCGGCCTGCTGCAGTTGCTGACCCGCCGCGCCGCGCCCTACGGCCGGGTCTTCGCCGCCCTGGGCTTCGCCTACAGCGTGCCCTGTCTGCTGACCACCCTGCCCGTCGAGGCCGTCGCCGGCAGTCTGGTTCTCACCGGGGCGACCACCCGGGAGGCCTTCGCCGCCTGGATCGAAGGCCCCGGTGCTCTCTTCGGTTGGGCCTATCAGCTCCTGGTCGTGGGCTGGACCGTTTTCCTCTTCCTGCTGACCGCCGTCAAGCTGGCCCGCCGCGGCGGTGGAGGCCTCATCCCCGGCCTGGCGGCCGGATCGGCCGCCGTACTGGCCTTCGCCCTGCCCGTCGGTCTGTTCATTCGCTGATCTAGTTCACTCCGCACCCAAGGAAGGTCTTGTGTTGGCTCTGTATTACGGTTCCTTGATCGTCGGCGGCATCGCCCTGCTGGCCCTGCTGGTCTACCTGCTGAGTTTCTTCATCGAGGGCTTGAGCAAGCTCGGCGGCGCCGTCATCAAGGCCGTCATCCCCCTGGCCCTGCTGGCCGGAGCCGCCTACCTGATCTACCTGATCGTCGAGGGCCGGCTGAGCTTCTAGCCGCCGCGGCGGTTACCGCCCACCCCAACCCGCCACAGCCTTGAACCCGGCGCCGCCGACGGGTATCATTGGAGCGGAAAACTGCTTACGGGAGGCCGGATGAGCCGCACCGGCTATTCGACGGGAACCCGGGTCATCATCGGCGCACTGGCGGTTCTCGGCGCCTTCTTCCTGCTCAGCTCGATCTTCTGGTCGGTCTGGATTTTCTTTCGTTGGATATTGGGTCCGCTCTTAGTCGTCGGGTTGATCGTCTATTTCGTCGCCCGCCGTCGGGATTCGCAGCGCTACTAATCGCCTTTACCGCGCCTGGCACGCCACGCAAGCCCAGCGGCCGTCATGTCGAGGCCTGTGCTGTTGTTGAACGGTTGAAGCCGACGATGAATGCTCACCGGGCAATCGGCGTCCAGTAGCCGCCGGTTAACCTTAGAGGCGTGTCCGGGGTAAGACCCGCGCCCACGAACCAGGCTAATTCGACGGGTTTCGTCAGCCGTTCAGCGACAAGCCAGTGACATACCTTGACCGCCGACCGCGGCACGAGCCGTTGCTCGATCTCCGGAGGCCCGGATGAACATAGATGAACACCGCGGCGGATGCTCGATGGCCGGTCTGGCGCTGCCCTTCGTCCTGGTGGCCCTGGCGGCCATCGGCGTGCTGGGTCTGGTGGCCGGCCTGTTCAGCGTCCTGGTCGGTTTCGTGTGGTTTCTGGTCAAGTGGCTGCTGGCGCCCCTGGCCCTGGTGGCCCTGTTGATCTACCTGCTGGGGCGGCGCAGACGCCGTCGCAGCGTCGTCATCGAGGGAGAAAGGGATGGCTAAACGACTCACCGGCACCAAGGGCGCCCTGATCGCCTTCGGGATCCTCATCCTGGCGGGCCTTGCCCTGTGGCTGATCTTCCCGCTGCTGGGCTTCGTGCTGCGCTTCATCGTTCCGGGCCTGGTGGTGCTGGCGGTGATCATGTTCTTCGTCGGCCGCAAGCGGGACCGCAGCTGAGAGCACCGTCCGCCACGGCGGTAGAAAAAGGGACCGGCGCAGCGGTCCCTTAATCTCGCAAACAGGCGCGACAGGTCTGTGCGGAGCGGATCAGCGGGTCGGTCCCCAGACCTCGCCGTCGTCGCGGTCGTCGTCCCGATCGTCATCGTCGTCGTTGGAAGGCCCCCAGACCTCGCCGTCGCCGCTACCGCTGCTCTCATGCTTGACCGGACCGAAGCAGCCGCCCCGGACCTCGATCGAGCCGTAGAACTCGAAGCCGACATTGAGGAACATATAGCTGTAGCTGGTCTGCAGGGTTCGGCGGAAGGAGACGATGTCCGTCGAGGGCTTGAGGTAGATGCGGTAGTAGGCGCCCTCGACGCGTTCTACGCGCTCGACCTCGGGCCGTTTCTCCATCTCGAGGGCGACCTCGTCGCGGTGGTCCTCGTCGACCTCGACGACGACGACATCGTCACGGGCCTCGTCCTCGTCGTCGGTCACCGGCGGGGCGCCGGGACCCCAGACGTAACCGTCGTTGGCGCCGGTCAGCAACAGGACGGCGGCGAACATCAGTACGGCGTAGAACAGTTTGCGCATTTTAGCTCCCCGGTTGGCGGCCCGCTGCGGCGGACCGGTTTCGCTGTTAGTCCAGTATAGCCGCTATTCGACCTACTGACAACCTTAAACCGACGACGAGGTGCCCCGTGAATCCCGCCCAGCTTCCCGACCTGGCCCCCCGGCGTTTCCGCCGCTTCCCCACCCGGCCGCGCTACATCCAGCTCGAGACCACCCTGGCCTGCAATGCCGCCTGCGAATTCTGCTACCAGAAGGAAGTCGACCGCGGCCCCGTGCGGATGCGCGACGAGGTCTGGCGCAAGATCATCGACGAGACCCGCGGACTGGGCGTCTGCTACCGCCCCTTCCTGCAGAACGAACCCCTCTGCGACAACCGCCTCGAGGACATCTGCGCCTACATCAAGCGCGACCCCACCGCCACCGTCGAGCTCAACACCAACGGCGAGCTGCTGACCCCGGAACGCGGCCGGCGCCTGCTGGAAATCGGCCTCGAGCTGGTGCGCTTCAGCGTCGACGGCTATTCCCAGGCCGTCTACGACGTCACCCGCACCGGCGTCGACCGCGATCGGGTCTACGCCAACACCCGGGCCTTCTGCGAAGCCGCCCGGGGCACGGGCTGCCGCACCGAGGTGCGGATGATCGAGCTCGAGGCCAACGCCGACGAGCGGGAGCGGTTCAACCGCCACTGGGAGCCCCTCGCCGACGAGGTTCAACTCGTACCGCTCTACAACTGGCCCTGGACCGGCCAGACCCCGGCCGATGTCGTCCACCGCCCCTGCCTCAAGGTCCTGGACGAGATGTTCTTCTACACCGACGGCCGGGCCGTGCTCTGCTGCTGGGACGTCCACGGCCGCGGCGTCATCGGCGACGTCAGGCTCGAGCACGTGCTGGAGATCTGGAACGGACCGGTGGCGGGCAACTACCGCGAGCTGCTGGCCCGGGGCCGCCGCGAGGCGATCCACCTTTGCAGCCGCTGCGACGCTTACGGCGGACTGAACTGGTCTTAGGTAAGCTCCGGCGAAAGCTGCTGGAAGGGGCGGTCGGTTTCGACCGCCCCTTTACTACGAGCGCCGAGTCCCCATCCAGCGATATTCAACGAACGATAGCGATTGACGGGCGATCGGTCAATCCGGCTGGGTTGTAGAGGCTTGGATAAAGCTGGAAAATGATATCCGGAGGTTATATAGTGTTAACGTATTGTTAGAGCGTTGCGCCGGCGGATAACGACAGTACGACGCAGGAGTCGAGCGCGTGCTATGTGAAAAAGACCCAGCTTCTCATCCTGTTGACGATAACCGCGGTCGGAGCCAACTTCGGTCCTCAACTGCCCTTCTATTCGGGAGCTCCGGTTGAAGCCTGGCGACTCGAGGAGTATCTGTCCCGTTGGAAGTGGCCGCAGAGCGAGAACGAGAGCATTCAGCTGGTGAAGGAGGAGGTTTCGATATGGTTCGCGGCGCGCCGTGATAATTTATGTAGGGTAGGACTGGATGCAACCTGCCTCTACCGGAACCTGACCGACCAGCACCACGGCGTCAGACTGGCCCTGCCGTATTATGAACCCTATTACGGAGACGAGATAGCCGTTTACCTGAAGGACGGCGTCGACTAGTAAAACGTCGATTTTACGATCCACGGCGACGATGATGAATACTGCTACGCCGTATGGAATGTCGAGCTGCCGCCGCACGGCGATGTCAGCGTCCGCCTGGTGGGACCGTTGAGCGGTATGGGCGGCATCCTCGGCATGAAACACGGACTCTGGGGGTTGCCCGTCGATGAATGCTACTATCCGGCGCTAGATGTAGCCGTGGACAGCTACGACCTCGCACCGGGTTCATACTGGGCCGGGGCCGTCGAGCGCGTCGAGTTGAGGATCGATTTTGAAGACTGGCCCTGGGAGAGTCTGATTGAGGCCGACGGCGACCCGTAGATCATCATGCCGGAACCGTCCCGAACGGCGGAGGTGGAACTGGAGGCCGGCGGCTTTTCTTTACGGCTCGATGACTATGAAGCGCAGGTCGACGAACGGACGGAGGTCGACGTCTATCGCTTTTTCTACGAGTGGCCCGAGGGGTACGATCCCCGCACTCATCACCGTGCGTCTACGACCCTGGTCGAGTCCGTCGGGGACCCCTTCCGCCTGCACGCCGTCCACGCCGACGACAATGATCCATCGACCTGCTGGTACGAGGGCGCTCCGGGCGACGGCGTCGGCGAGTGGCTGGAGTACTCCTGGGAGCGACCCCGAGAATTCAGCGGCCTGACGATAATCAACGGCTATGCGGCCAGCGAAGAGCTCTTCGACGGCAACGCCCGTCCGGCCCGGCTGCGCCTGGACTACTCGACGGGAAAGTCCGAAACCATCGAACTGGAAGACACCTTGAACCCCCAAAGCTTTGAGCTGCGCCCCGGCGGTGGGGTCGACCGGGTCAGGATGACCATCGAGGCGGTTTACCCGGGCGATCACTGGGAGGATTGCTGCCTGGCCGAGGCGCGGTTTGAATGAACGCTTACGCCGAGACGCCATGACCGAGTCGAACTACGATCCGCCGCTTTACGATCAGCCGTTGTATTACGACATCGCCTTTAGCTGGGACGTGACCGCCGAGATCGATTTCCTGGCCGGGCTGTTTACAGAGCACGTCCCCGGCGGGGTCGAGCGCGTGCTGGAGCCGGCCTGCGGCCCGGGACGGCTGCTGCGCGGCCTGGCGCGTCGGGGCTTCAGTGTGCTGGGCTATGACGCCAATCCCCGGATGGCGGCCTACGCCGTCGGGCTGCTCGAAAACGAGGGGCTGGGCGACCGGGCGCGGGTCACAGCCGGGTCGATGGAGGCCTTCCGGCCGCCGGGGCGCTACGGCGCCGCCGTCAACGTCATCAACAGCCTGGGCTACCTGCCGACCGACGGCGACATCCGCCGCCACTTCGCCTTGATAGCCGCGGCGCTGAAGCCGGGCGGGTTGTACGTCGTCCAGTTGTCCTGCGCCTGGGACGGACCGCCGAGCGGAGAGCCGAGCGGTTGGACCTGCGAGCGCGACGGGGTGCGGGTCGAGACCACCTGGTCCGTGGAGCGCGAGGAGCCGGAGCGGCGGCTGTCCCACCAGCGCTGCCGGATGGTCGTCGACGACCACGGACGGCGGCTGGTCCTCGACGAGCCCCACCTGTTGCGGTTGTGGTATTTCGATGAACTCGTCGCCCAGGCCGCGGGGGCCGGTTTCAACCTCCGCGGCGTCTACGCCGCGGATTTCAGCCCTACGGCCGTGGACGACGGCCTCAGCGGCGCCGACGGCAACCAGTACTTCGTCTTCGCGCGGGAGCGAACCTGACGGCGCCGTTACCCGCCGTTCCTCATCAGCCCTCTTCGCGATCTGAGACAGCGGTGGCCACTCCCGGCAGATTGCTCCACCACGTGTTCAATACCATATGCAAACCGGAGGCCCGTCGGCCTCCGGTCGGTCAGTCTCGGGTTGGAATTGGGGGAAGCTAGTGGGAATCGAACCCACCTGGGACCGGGTTAGGGCCCCACAACGGATTTGAAGTCCGCGAGGCTCACCAGACGCCTGCTAGCTTCCCCGGTGCGTAGCCGTTAGGATAACCGATTGTCAGCCTTCACGCAAGCCCTGGGTCGAGGGGGTCAAAACGGCCCCGACCGGCGTCCAACAGCCGGTGACTACCCGAGCGGCGGTCCGTCATCCCGGCCTCGTAGAGGTGGTCGAGGAACTGGGTGGCGAACTTGCGCGACAACCCGACGGCGTCCTTGAAGTCGGCCACCCGCAGCTCCCCGCCGTCCTCGAGCTCATCGAGCACCCGGCGGCGCAGCTTGCGGTAGATCGCGGCGGGCCAAAGGTAGACCTCGGTCAGCAGCGCCGCCTCGCCCACGGCCCGCAGATAGTGGGCCGCCTCGATGACGCGCTCCGGTGAGCGGTTGAGCTCAACGGCGGCCTCGGGCAGCAACAGGGCGGGATCGCTCACCCGCAGAAGCCCGCGGAGCTCCTCGACGACGTCCAGGAGCTTATTCGGCGGAGCGCCCTGGGGAGCCGGGGCGTAAGCCGAGCCGTAGCGCAGCAGCGAGCCGCGCTCGAGAAGCTCCTCGACGGCCCCGGACAACAGGCCGTCGTCGACCTTCTTGTCGCGCAGCAAGGCTTTGATTTGACCCCGATCCAGCGGTTGATAGGGCAGGTGTTTCTGCAGGAAACGAGCGAGACCACGAGACAGTTTATCCACGACCTCGGTGCGCCAGCGCGGGTGCAGCCAGCGCTCGCCACCCAGATGGACGACCCGGTCCCGCTCCGCCGACTCCGCCAGGAGAGACTTGACGTAACCGGGCATGAGTCCCTCGCGACGGGCGATATCGGCGGCGGTCAGCGCCTTGTCGGGCAGGGGGTTGTGCTTGAGCCACAACAGCGGCGCCGTGGCGTCGTCGGCGCTCTCGAGCTCGCCCAGGGCGGCGCGGTAGCTGGAACGGCTGCGACGATGGCGCTGAGCAAGGGGATCGATCACCCGGCCGCCGGCCACGGTGCGCGGCGGGCTGGGCACCCGCAGGATGAAGCGGTCCCCGCGGGCGAAGACCAGGGGGCGGCGCAGCTCGAGCTGGGCCAGGCAGTCCCCGCCCGGCTTGAGCTTACCGCCCTCCAGCAGAACCACCCGGCAGAGCTCCTCCCGGGTACCGGCGAGGAGCTTCAGCTCGCTCAGGTCGGCCAGGGGCTTGCTGGAGTTCAGCAACCGCAGGCGGACGTCCAGCCGCCGCGTCGCGGCGAAGCAGCCCGGGGCGATGAGTTCGTCGCCCCGCTTGACGCCGCGCTTGGGCAACCCGGAAAGGTTGACGGCCACCCGGCGACCGGCCGCGACCACCTGACGGTCACGCTGGTTGGTCTGCAGGTTGCGCACCCGGCCCCCGGCGCCGCCGGGCAGCAGCTCGACCTCGTCGCCGACGGCCAGGCTGCCCGAGCGAACCGCTCCGGTAACTACGGAACCAAAACCCTCGACGGTGAAGGCGCGGTCGGCGGCCAGGCGGAAGGCCGCTCCGGGACGCTCCAGACGCTTACAAGACGAGGCGACGGTGAACAACCGCTCCCGCAGCTCCTCCAAGCCGACGCCGGTCCTGGCGCTGGTCCGCACCACGGGCGCGCCCTCGAGCACCGTGCCCGTGAGCTGCTCGCGCAGCTCCTCAGCCACCAGCTCCAGCCACTCCGGATCCTCGATCAGGTCGACCTTGGTCAGCGCCACCACCCCCGGCGGTCGCGTCCGGCGCTCCAGCAGCAGATCGAGAATTTCGAGATGCTCCCGACTCTGGGGCATCAGCCCCTCGTCGGCGGCCACCACGAACAACACGGCGTCGAAGCCCGTGGCTCCGGCGACCATCTCCCTGACCAAACCCTCATGGCCGGGGACGTCGACGATGCCCAGTTCGCCCTCCGGCGTCTGCAGGAAAGCGAAACCCAGGCGGATCGAGATGCCACGACGGTGCTCCTCGTCGAGGCGGTCCGGATCCGTACCCGTCAACGCCTCGATCAGCTTGCTCTTGCCGTGGTCAACGTGGCCGGCGGTGCCGATGATCAGGCCTAGTTCTCGCGGTTGTTCCTGCTCGCTCATATCCTCTGGCGGGTTGAGACGACCGCTGAAAAACGGTCGCCGGGCTGCGGCAACGGTTCCAAATCGACGGCCGGAACTGGCACGGTTTTTGCATCTCGGCGGCCGCTGATGACGATGATAGCCGCCCGCCTCCGCAAAAACCGTGCCAGTTCCGGCTTGGCGCCTATCCGGGGTTGCCGGTTCGACGGGGGCTTTTTCAGCGGTCGCTGGTACCTGTGGTTTAACGGTTACATTGTACCTGGCGCGGGGCGTGGTGACAAACGGGAGCCGCTTTACCTCACGGGGGAATGATACTATACTTTGGTAATGCTGAATGCAGTTCAACCGATTTGGGGGTGGGGCCATGTTGGATGAGGAACGGCTGGAGGCGAGGCTGGCGGAGCTGCGCAACCTGGAGATAAACGATGATTGGCTGGAGTGGTTCGGCGTTTGGCTGCGCGGGGCCGAGCCGGGTGAGTTGGCGCGCATCCGTCCGGGGGTGCTGGCCGCGGAGCTGGGCGCCGATCTGCACTACTTCCTCAAGCTGCTAGTCGGCGCGGTCAAGGTGGGTCTGCTCGATCTCCACTGGGAGCACTTCTGCCCCACCTGAACCGGGCGGATGGACGCCTCGCGCAGCCTGCGCGAGGTCCAGGGGGAGCATTACTGTCGGATGTGCGAGGCCAACTTCACCAGCGTACTGGATCAGAACGTGGCCATCACCTTTTCCTTGAACGAGGGTCTGGCCGTCGGCGGCCTGCCCGAGCCGCCGGCCAAGGCGATGCTGTCTGATGACGACACCCGGGCCGTCGAGCTGTTCACCCTGCACGCCTTCCGGGAGCTGTTTCCCGACGATGTGCTGCCCACCGACGAGAGCCTCCAGGTGGCCGACATCTCGGTTATGTTCACCGACATCCGCGGTTCGACCCAGCTCTACGAACGCCTGGGCGATTCCCGAGCCTACCGTCTGGTGCGCGATCACTTCGCCGTATTGTTCGACGTCGTCGAGGAGCAGCGCGGGGCCGTGGTCAAGACGATCGGCGATTCAGTGATGGCGGCCTTCCGCGACCCGGTAGACGCCCTGCGCGCCGCCGTCGGTGTCCAGGGCAACCTGGCCCTGTTCAACCGGCGTCAGCGGCTCCATGAGGGTGACATCATCGTCCGCGTCGGTCTGGATCGCGGTCCGGCGATCTCGGTCAACCTCAACGACCGGCTGGACTTCTTCGGCAACACCATCAATCGCGTTTCGCGCATCGAGCGGCTGTCCCACGGCAACGACGTCGTCTTCGGCAGTGAGCTGCAGACCGATCCCCGGGTCCAGCGCTTCCTCGTCGAGCACGGCGAGCGCCTGGCCATCGAGCGTTTCGAGCAGCGGGTCAAGGGGCTGGCGCGGCCGATCGTCGGCTTCCGTCTGACGGCGCCCCGCGAGGTGGAGTTGACCCCGCCGCCGCGGCGGCGCTGATTCGCAGGCTTTTCGGGGTTGCGGTAGATTCCCCGGGTTCGGTGAAACCACGGTTGGGGTGCGGGTATCCAATCTTAACGAGACCAACAACCCTGGGGTGGTCATGTCCCGCAGCCTGGTACCGATAACGCTCTGCCTGTTCAGCACCCTGGCCTTCAGCGCCTGCTCCATCGCCGACGATCACGGTGTCGACGTCGATCCCCGCTATCAGCACACCAGCGAGCTGGACCCGGCGGAAATGGAGCGTCTCGTCGTCGATTGGTCCAACGGCGATATCGAGGTCCGGGCCGACGACGGCGAGACGGTCCGTCTGACCGCCGTGGGCTGGCGCGGCGGGGAGCCCCTCGAGCCTGCGGTCTGGCTGGACAAGCTGACCTTCGAGCTGGGTGAGGGTCGGCTCTTCTGTCGCTACGACCGCGAGCTGTTCCAGACCGTCGCCGTCAGTCTGCGGTTGTTGGTGCCCCGGGGCTTCAACGCCGAGATCGACACCTCCAACGGCGCCGTGACCGTCAACGGGCTCGACGGTCTGCGTGTCGATACCTCGAACGGCGACGTCCTGGTCCGGGACACGGCCGGTCCGCTCTCCGTCGACACCTCGAACGGCGAGGTAGACATCAGCCTGCTCGGCGGCCCGAGGGGTGAGATCCGCGCCGACTCCTCGAACGGCTCGGTCAAGGTCATCATCAGTGGGGACCACGACGGCGCTGTGGAGCTGAGCAGCTCCAACGGCGGTCTCGTTCTCCGCGTCGAGGGCGTCCAGCGCGGTGATGTCGTGCTCGACTCCTCCAACGGCTCACTCAACATCAGCTACGGCGGTTTCAGCGGCACCACCAGCGGCGACACCAGCAACGGCTCAATCGACGTCGTCCTGGGAACCGTTCCCGCTGGCATGGCCGTCGAGGCCGAAACGACCAACGGCGAAGTGGTCTGCGATCTCCCCGGCGCCGAGCTGCGTTCGGGCCAGGCCGGCGGCAGTATCATGCGCAGCGGTGACGGCCCGCAGTTGCTTCTCGACACCACCAACGGCGGGCTGACCATCCGTTACGACGAGAACGCCGCACCGATAAAACCCGAGGCCGCCGCCGGTTCCACGGACGAAGAAGGAGGGGCATGAAGAAGACGATACCCCTGGTCATCGCCCTGCTTGGCGCCTTGACGGCCGGCGCGTCAACCGAGCCCGGCTGGCGAACCGAGCTCGCTGCGGCCGAGTTCGACGCCCTGCGCGTCGAGTGGGAAAACGGCCCGGTGACCATCGAACCGGGGCACGGCGCGCGGCTCGTACTCGAGCTGACCCCCTTCGCCGACGGCCTGACGCTGATCCCCAACGAGTGGCTGGACCTGTGTCGCATCGAACCCCGGGCGGGCCTGCTCCTACTGGCTTTCGAGCGCGGCGGGGAAAGCGAGCGGCTGGGGATGCGCCTGCGGGTCGAGCTGCCCCGGAGCGTCGATATCGAGGTGAAATGTGGCAACGGTGACGTCACCGTGATCACCGAGGCCGGCGATCTGGACATCGAGTTGGGCAACGGTGACATCCTGGTCGAAAACGTCAACGGCGGAATCGACGCGACCCTGGGCAACGGCGATCTCGAGCTCGGGCTGCCTGAGGGTTACGCCGCCGAGGCCTTGGTGACCCAGGGCAACGGCGACAGTACGGTGCGCCTGGCCCCGGGCTACGCCGGTCGGCTGGACGTCGAGCTGGGCAACGGCGATATTGTCATCGAGCTGGCCGAGGTGCCGGCAAACCTGGGCCTGGAAGCCGAGAGCTCCCTCGGCGAGGTGCGGACGAACCTCGGGGGCGGGGAAGCGCGGGCCGAGCTGCTGAGCGAAAGCTTCGAGCTGAGTGGCGACGGACCGCGGATCCAGGCGGTGCTGGGCCGCGGCGATATCGAGATCAACCGCGTCGACGGCGACTGAGGCCGCTGACGCGACGGGCCTGAACAGGCGGGCCGCCCTCAGCGGGCGGCCCGTGTTACGTGGGCGCGACTGTAAGCCGAATTCTGTCTCCCGTCGTGCGGTCGGGTTTCCCCTCCGACGGGACGGCGACCATCCATCTTACGCCGGGGATCGCTCCCGCGGCTCCAGCGACCTACCCGAGACGCCTGGGGCGGGCCACCCATCGTCTCCTATTTGGTCTTGCTCCGGACGGGGTTTACCGAGCCGACGCCGTCGCCGGCGCCACTGGTGGGCTCTTACCCCACCTTTTCACCCTTGCCGGTCCGCCGAGGCGGACTTGGGCGGTCTGCGGGATCCTGGTGGATCCCCTCTCTGTGGCACTTTCCGTACGCTTGTCGCGTCCCGGGGGTTACCCGGCGTCCTGCCCTGCGGAGTTCGGACTTTCCTCGCCCCGTTAGTCGGAACCGCTTGGGCTCGTTGAACCCAGTCCGGCTCCCGGGGACGCGGCCGCCCGTCGCGCCGCACGGGGTAAGATAGCACAAAACGGGGGATTGTCAAGGCTTTGGTCGGTTACGATATTGGGGGCCGAATAGAAAAGAACATCCCTTTGGGTACGTTCAGGAAGGACTAGCCGAATCCATTTGAGCAATTAGTCCGACTCTTCGTAGCATCCTCTTCGCCAGCTTCGAACCGTCCAATACGGATGATCGTGCCCTCTTCTTCCTCAGTTATCTCCCACTTAATCCGGGGCTTGGGCGTCATTGTTCCTCCGTTAATCCCGACCCAAATGAGTAAGCGTGTCTGCCAGCTTTCTAAGTAGTGATGGCACCAAAGCCAGGATGTCTTTGTCATCTGAGGAAAAGGCATCAGGCTCTGGTGAATCAAAACTTACAATGCCTAAGAACCTTTTGGGGTTCATTGTGCTGACGATGCATAATAAAATACTTCTAAGATATGGTTTATGTGTATTAACAGGTATATATCTTAATGAATGCTTTTTTGCAATAATACACAACCTATTGTTAAACTCCACTTCTTCTGTTGGTGTGTTGTTCAACTCAAGTAGGTGTCGTAAAATTCTTGTGTATTGTCCATACAATATTCCAATAGCTCCTTTATATATATTATAGCGGTTTTTTGTGGTAGCTAAATCGTATGGAATACGAGATGTGTTACGTAATCTTACAGGTAACTATAACCTCATAAGTATATTTGTAAGTTTTCCTGTTTTGATGAATCCAAAGATATATGGTTCAAAAAAGGATGCTCGAATAGTTTTTTCATCGCCTAAAATTTGACGTATCGATTCCATGCTCAATTTACAGATTGATTCCTTTTGTTTTCTATTACGAAGTTTAATTATAA